>CALGFJ010000163.1 GCA_937881055.1 uncultured Acidimicrobiaceae bacterium
CTCAACATGCAGACCGGTAAGAGCGAAGCGTTGAAGGTGTCGCGCAACGGCCTCATCCAGCAGGTGACGGTGCCGAAGGGCAAGTGGAGCGTGCACTTCCATTATCACGCGCCGTACATCGAAGTGAGTCTCGCGGCCTCGATCGTGGGCGTGGTGTTGATTATCGGAGTGGGTGCGTACCTCCTCGTCGACGAACGTCGACGACGCGAGGATAAGGTGCGGTCGTGAAAGCTCTCGCGATCAACGGTGGGGCCGGGCGAATGGGCCAGACGCTCGCCAGCGGTCTGAGCGCCCTGGGACGCTTTTCGATTGCCGCTCTCGTCGACACTCGCGAACCCGCAGAACTCTTCGGCGCCAATTACGCGTCGTCTTGGGACGACGTCGACGCCAGCACGATCGACGTCGTCGTCGACTTCTCATCCCCTGAGGGCGTCGTGGCTTCCGCGACGTGGTGCGCCGCGCACGGCAAAGGTCTCGTCATCGGCACAACTGGGCTCTCCAGCGACCAACGACACGTGGTCGACGACGCGGCAACCAAGGTGGGCGTCGTCATCGCGGCGAACTACTCACTCGGGGCAGTCCTGTCCGAGAAGTTCGCCGCCCTGGCCGCGCCGTACTTCGAACGAGTGGAGATCATCGAGCTCCATCACGACAAGAAGGTCGACGCGCCGTCCGGCACCTCGATCGCGGCGGCCAAGGGCATCGCCGCTGCTCGAAGTGCGGCGGGTTTATCCGAGATGATCGACCCGACCGTTCGTCACACGGTGTCGGGCGCACGCGGTGCCGACACGATTGGCGGCATCAAGATTCACTCGGTGCGACTGCCCGGACTGGTCGCCCACCAAGAGATCCTCTTTGGCGGACCCGGCGAAGGTTTGACGATTCGTCACGATTCCTTCGACCGACTGAGTTTCGTGCAGGGTGTCGCGCTCGCGGCCGACACCATCGACGCGACACCCCGTCTCATCGACGGGATCGAATCGCTGATTTAGCGCCTCGTGTGGTGGTCGATTCGTGTCGGGATGGTCTCGACGATCCTCGGGTCGCACCGGGTCGTCTCCTTTCGCAGTGTCTTTGGCTTCTCGGACGATGACTGGTAACTTCGAAGTATGACGACACCTCGATTTGGTCGTGTGCTCACCGCGATGGTGACGCCCTTTCGAGCGGACGGCGCTATCGATTTCGACGTCGCGATTGAACTCGCGACGTACCTGGTCGCGGAGGGGTGTGATGGCTTGGTCGTCGCCGGATCGACCGGGGAGGGCTCGTCGCTGTCGGACAAGGAGAAGTTGGAACTCTTCGCCTGCGTGGCCGGTGCCGTGGAGGTCCCGGTGCTCGCCGGATCGACGTCGGCTGATACGGCCCAATCGGTCGGACTCACGCGCCAGGTCTTGGAAACCGGTGTGACCGGCGTACTCGCTACCACTCCGAACTACTCGCGTCCCAGCCAAAAGGGCATCGCCGCGCACTTCGCAGCGATCGCCGCGTGCACGGAACTGCCGATCATGCTCTACGACATCCCCTCGCGCACTGGCCGAAAGATCGCGGCGTCCACGACCATCGACCTCGTCGCGGCGCATCCAAACATCGTCGCGATGAAGGACGCGTCGGGCGACCTCGTGGGGGCCGCGCACTACAAGGCCGTCCTCGGCGACGACATCGACCTCTACAGCGGTGACGACTCCGTGCTGTTGCCCTTCATGGCTATCGGGGCCGTGGGCATCGTGTCGGTGGCCGCGCACTGGGCGGCTCGCGAGTTCGTCCAACTGGTGGAGAGTGTCGAGGGGAGTGATTGGGCCCGGGCGCGAGCGTTCAACGAACGACTCGCCACGAGCGTCGCCTTCGAGTCGAGCGAGTTGTATCCGAATCCCATGCCGTCCAAGGCGGCAATGCGCTACTTAGGTTTCAACGTCGGCCAGTGCCGACTCCCGCACTCCGAGAGTGACGACGCTCTCGACGCGGACGCGGCGAAGATCGTCGCCGCGCTCCAGGCATCGCGTGGCTAAAGACACCGTACGCGTCACCTTCCTCGGCGGTCTCGGTGAGATCGGCCGCAACTGCGCGGCGATCGAACAGGACGGCCGCATCGTCGTGGTGGACGCCGGGTTGATGTTCCCGGAACCCACGATGTACGGCGTCGACCTGATCCTGCCGGACTTTCGGTGGCTGATCGAACGGCGCGACCGCGTGGACGCGATCGTGTTGACCCACGGGCACGAGGACCACACCGGCGCGTTGCGCTACCTCGTCAAAGACATCAACGTGCCGATCTACGGCTCGGCGCTGACGCTCGGTTTCGCTCGTCACCGTTTGACCGAAGCCAAGGTCGCGAAGGACCTCACGTTCATCGAGGTGAGCGACGGCGAACGTCGCAAGATCGGACCATTCGACGTCGAGTTCATTCCCGTCACCCACTCGGTCCCGAGCGCCCACGCGCTCGCCTTTCGCACGAACGCCGGCATCGTCGTGCACTCGGGCGACTTCAAACTCGACCTCACGCCGATCGACGGCCGTCGCACCGACATCTCTCGCTTGGCGGCGCTCGGCGACGAAGGCGTCGCGCTGCTCTTGGC
>CALGFJ010000164.1 GCA_937881055.1 uncultured Acidimicrobiaceae bacterium
CTCGAAGAGTTGAAGTCGCTGATCGAGAGTGGTCAACGATGAGGGTCATGATCGCCGGTGGCGGCTCGGTGGGTGTCTCGATTGCGTTGGACCTCGTGGACCGCCATCACGACGTCACGCTGCTCGAGCAGGTCTCGACGACCGCCGAACGCCTCAAGTCGATGTTGCCGGGGGTCAACGTGATGGCGGCGGACGCCTGCGAATACGCGAACCTCGCCGCGGCCGATCTGCGTAGCGTCGACGTCGTCATCGCGGCGACCGGCGATGACGAGGACAACCTCGTCATCAGTTGGCTCTCCAAGCAGGAGTTTGGCGTGCCTCGCGTCATCAGTCGCATCAACAACTCCCGCAACGAGTGGCTCTTCAATGAGAGTTGGGGTGTCGACATCTCGGTGTCGACGCCGGCGCTGATCACCTCACTCGTCGACGAGGCCGTCGAGGTGGGCGCGATCATCAACCTGATGGACCTCGCCCAGGGACGGATGCGACTGATCGAGGTGACGCTCGCGGCGAACGCGCCCGCGGTAACGAATCACCAAACCCTCGACGAACTACGCCTACCAGACTCCGTTCGCGTCGTGGCCGTCGTCCGCAGCTCTCAGCCGTTGGTGCCGTCTCCGTCCATGCACTTCCTCGAACTCGATCACGTGATCTTGATCACGCGCGCCGACGCCACACAGGAGTGCGCGTCGGCCTTCGTCGCCTGATCAGCGGATACCTGAAATCTGGCGGGACCTAGCATGGATAGGTGCGAGCGGCCTTCTTTGACTTAGACAAGACAGTGATCGCCAAGTCCTCACTCGTGGCCTTCGGCCCGGAGTTTCACGCCCGGGGACTGCTCCACCGCCGCACGATGGTCTGGGGGGTGCTGAGTCAGATGATGTTCATGCGCTTCGGCGCCGACGACGAGAAACTCGAGAAGATCCGAGAATCGGTGTTGCAGATAACCAAGGGCTGGGACCACCTCGAGGTGAAGAAACTGGTCGCCGAGACCATCAACGAGGTCATCGAACCACTCATCTACGAAGAGGCGTTAGAACTCATCGACCACCACATGGCCCAGGGCGACGAAGTGTGGTTGGTCTCCATGTCACCGGCCGAGATCGTCGAGCC
>CALGFJ010000165.1 GCA_937881055.1 uncultured Acidimicrobiaceae bacterium
CTCCATCACGTCGTTGAATTCAACGGGATCTGCGCGTCGTGCCACTCGAACTGACCCTCGCCCCGGAAGAGTTGGGCGCACTCACCGTCTACCCGATCGAGTTCGCGCGACACTTCGGCGTCCGGGTGTTCGTCACGGGTCGATCCGGTGGCGTCAGTCCCGCTCCGTACGACTCACTGAACCTCGGTGATCGCGTTGGTGACGAACCCGCGAACGTTCAAGAGAATCGTCGGCGCGTGGCCGAGGCGATTGGCGTCGACGCCAGCCGCCTCGTCATTGTCAATCAGGTTCACGGACGCGACGTCGTGTCGGCGAACGTCGCCACGTCCGAGAGCTCCGGCGACGTCATCATTGACTACGGCGACGGCTTCGCCGTGGCCGTGTTGGTCGCGGACTGCCTGCCGATCCTCTTGGTGGATGAGGATTCACCCACTCTCGCGGTCGTCCACGCCGGTTGGCGCGGTCTCGAGAACAACGTGCTCGAGAGCGCACTCGAGAACTTCGAGCATCACGACGCGGTGCACGCATTTCTTGGCCCGTGCATCTCGGCCGCGTCCTACCAAATCGGTCCGGAGGTGGCCGAGCACTTCACCAACGTGCCGGGAGCGATCACTCCTGACGTCGGTGACCGTTCCCGACTCGACCTACGCCAAGTCGCCCTCGCCCAACTGATCACGCAGAGGATCTCCGAGGACCACATCACGGTGGCCTCCGAGTCAACCGACGGGGGTACGACGTTCTTCTCCGACCGCGCAGCACGCCCGTGCGGCCGCTTCGCGCTGGTCGCGCGACGGGTCATCGCATGAAGGTCCGCGCCGAACTCTTTCGCTACGCCGGACTCAACGTCACCTCGGACACGCTCACGGGGATCTACGAGCTCGATGGTCGCACGTTCGTAGAGACCGTCACGTTCGAGGGCGTGAAGTCACTCGAAGCTCCGGCGGTCGTCGCGCTCGCCCAACTTTGGTACCTCATCGCCGGGCTCTCGTACTACAAGGCCGGCGCGGCTCGCCGCATCGACGTCGGTACGACGCCGCTGGGGACGCAGGGTCGCCGCCTTCTCAAGGCCGCGCTGTCCGACGGGCTGGGCGAGTTCGCCTACCGCAATCAGATCCCGCTCAGTGACGTCACGATCGAAGGTCGTGAAGGCGTCGACGCGTTCGAGCCGTTCGTCGACACGAATCGCGTGCTGACGCCCTTCGGCGGTGGGATCGATTCGGTGGTGACGGTCGAGAAGCTGCGCCCACACGTGGACCAGACACTCTTCGTCGTCAGTCCCGCAACGGGCCGATTCGCGCCACTCGAAGCGACCGCGGCCGCGACGGGCCTCGACGTCGTACGCGCGTCGCGCGCGCTCGACCCCCAGATCGTGCGCGGCGACGAATCCTTCTTCAACGGCCACGTGCCCGTGACGACCATGGTGACCCTACTGGCCGCGGTGGCGGCGGTCGCCTCCGGTCGTGGCGGCGTCGCGTTGAGCAACGAGCACTCGTCGTCCGTCGCGAACCTGCGTTGGTACAACTCGGACATCAACCACCAGTGGAGCAAATCCTGGAATGCGGAGAACCTGATCGCCAGTGCTATCGGCGAACGAGTCGGCGACGAGCTCGTCGTCGCGAGTTACTTGCGCGACCGAAGCGAACTCTGGGTCGCACAGGTCTTCAGCGAACTCGCGCAGTACCACCACGTCTTTCGAAGTTGCAATCGGGCCTTCGCGCAGGCACCGGGCGAGCGCGCCGATCAGTGGTGCGGCGAATGCGACAAGTGCCTCTTCGTCAACCTCGTACTGGCGCCGTACTTGTCGCGCACGGCCCTGTGGTCGATCTTCGCGAGCGAGCCGTTGAGTAATTCCGCACGTGAAGCGCAACTGCGCACGCTCGTTGGACTCGGCGAAGATCACAAACCGTTTGAGTGCGTGGGCGACCCCGACGAGAGCGCGGTCGCGCTCACCGAGGTGAGTCGCCTCGAGGAGTGGCGTGACGTCACAGTCCTTCGCGAATTGGCCGATGAACTTCGCACCGAGAGACTGCTCTCTGACTTGCTCGAACCACAAGGATCAAGCCGTGTTCCGGCCAACTGGCTTCGCTGACCTCGCGGGCAAGCGCGTCGGTATCTTCGGCTACGGCGTGGAAGGTCTCGCCACCCGACGACGACTCAGTGGCGTAACGCAGGACATCGTGCTGGTCGACGACGCACCGGGCGTCGCCCCCGACGTCCTTGTTTCGCGACGTGGAGGACTCGACGCGCTCGCCCACTGCGATGTCGTCTTGAAGAGTCCAGGCATTCCGCGTCGACGCGCCGACGTGCTCGAATTGGAACGACACGGTGTCACGGTCACCTCGTCGTTGAATCTCTGGCTCCATGACATTGACCGATCGCGTGTGGTGGCAATCACGGGTACCAAGGGCAAATCGACCACCACGGCCCTTGCGACGTTTTTCTTTCAGTGCATGGGTGAACCGGCATTGCGACTCGGCAACTTCGGTCAACCACCCTACGACCCCGACCTCGACGTGTCGCGCGGATGGCTCGTCCTCGAGGTCTCGAGCTTCCAGTGCGTCGACATCGACGTGGCGCCCGGACTCGTCGTCGTCACGTCGCTCGGGGAGGATCACCTTGATTGGCACGGCACGCTCGAGGACTATCGGAGCGACAAACTCTCGCTCACGCGAGCGCCCGGCGAACACCGCACCCTCGTGCCAGAGAACGCGACGATGCGTGAAGTGACGGCCGAGATCGGAGGCGACGTTACGTTCGTCGCGGCCGACGAGACGAATCTCGCTGCCTCCCTAGGACTTTTGGGGGCCCACAGCAATACCAACGTCGCCCTCGCCCTCGAGAGCGTCGCACTATTCACTCACCGAGACGTTGACGAAGTCCGGGCACGAGTCGTCGACTCGGCCTCAGCCTTCGAGCCACTTCGCGGTCGCCTCACGTTGGTGGCGATTGAGAAC
>CALGFJ010000166.1 GCA_937881055.1 uncultured Acidimicrobiaceae bacterium
GATTGAGCAACAGGCGAAGCGGCAGCAACGGATGCTTGGAACGCTGCTGCCAGCGAACGAACGCCACCAGCAAGACCACGCCGATCACCAGGCTCCCCCACGTCCCGTAGTTGCCCCAGTTGGTATTGACCGCGTGCGCGAAGCCGTAGACGACAAAGAAGAGTCCCGCGCTGCCGAGCAGGGTGCCGAAAATGTCCAGGTGAGCGTCGTCTTCGCGTTTTCCTCCGGCGACGAACATCGTTACACCGACGATCGCGATGCCCGCGAAGATGAGATTGATGAAGAGACACCATCGCCACGTCGCCCATTGGGTCAACGCACCGCCCAGGAGGAGCCCGATCGCGGCACCCGAGCCGCCGATCGCTCCGTAGATCGAGAACGCCTTCGCCCGTTCTTTCGGGTCACTGAACGTGGTCGAGAGCGCCGCGAGCGCCGCCGGGGCGAGGACCGCGCCGAAGACGCCTTGCACGGCGCGCGCCGTGACGAGTATCGCGAAGCTGTGCGCGGTACCGCCAACGGCCGAGGCGAGCGCGAATCCGACGAGGCCGACGTAGAGCGACGTGCGTCGTCCCCACATGTCCGAGAGTCGCCCGCCGATCAAGAGCAGCGACCCGAAGGAGAGGGCGTAGGCCGTGATGAGCCACTGGCGATTGGCGAGCGAGAAGTGCAGGTCGCGCTGCGCGTGCGGCAGGGCGATGTTGATGACCGTCGCGTCGAGCGCCACCATCAACTGCGTGATGCTGAGCACTCCGAGCGCCCACCACCGGCGATCCGACGAGGACATGGAGGTGCTCATGGTGCCCCCAGCCTAAAGAAACGTGGGCCTCGAACGAGGAACGACGCCGAGACCCGGTCCGGGTCTCGAGACGTCAATGTTTTCCTACGCTCGCGCCTTGAGCGCCGCTATCAGCGCCGGCAACACCTTGTGGACGTCGCCCACGATCCCGAAGTCCGCGATCTGGAAGATCGGGGCGTCGGGGTCCTTGTTGATGGCCACGATGTTCTTCGAGCCCTTCATGCCGACCATGTGCTGGGTCGCGCCCGAGATACCACAGGCGATGTAGACCGTCGGTTTGACGGTCTTGCCGGTCTGGCCGACCTGGTGCGAATAGGGAACCCAGCCCGCGTCGACGATGGCGCGACTGGCGCCCGCGGCGCCGTGCAACAAGTTCGCGGTCTCCTCGATCAGTGCGTACTTGTCGGCTTCGCCGAGCCCACGTCCACCCGAGACGACGACCGCGGCCTCTTCTAACTTCGGCCCGACCCGCTCTTCGACGTGCGTAGCGGTGATCATCGCACCGCCCGTCGAGCCAACGTCGCCCGGTGGTGCCGCGACCACGGAGGCGACGCCACCGCCGCTCGCCTCAGCCGCGAAGGACTTGGCGCGGATCACGAAGATACCGGGACCCTCGCCGGTGAATCGGGCCTTCACGGTCTGGGTACCGCCGAAGATCGGGTGCTCGGTCACGAGACCCCCGTCGTCGGCGAGGCCGGTCACGTTCGTGAGGACCGGCCGGTCGAGTCGTGCCGAAAGTCGACCGGCGATGTCGCGTCCGTCGTAACTCGTCGAGATGAAGACCGCGTCGGGCGCGCCGACCGAAGCAATCAGCGCGGCGATGGCCGAGGCGACCGGAACGCCCGGCAGGGCCCCACCGAGATCGCCGACGTCATAGAGCGTCGTGGCGCCGTACTCACCCGCAACGACGGCGAGCGCGGCGTCACCGCCCCAGGTGATGGCCGAA
Source organism: uncultured Acidimicrobiaceae bacterium (assembly GCA_937881055.1). GTDB lineage: Bacteria > Actinomycetota > Acidimicrobiia > Acidimicrobiales > RAAP-2 > RAAP-2. The sequence goes on from CALGFJ010000166.1 coordinate 1,743, forward strand.
ATGTTTGCGCCAAAACTACGTGCGTGCGAGAGCAGTTCCAGCGAGGTGGTGGTGAGCGAGCCGTTCGACGGCTCGGTGACGATCCAGATATTTGACAGGGCCATAACTCTCCTACAGAACCTTGATCGACTCGAGGAAGCCGACGATTCGCTGCGCACCGTCGCCCTCGTCGACGTACTTCTCTCCGGAGGCGCGCGACTCGGCGGTAACGACGTCGGTGATTTCCTGCCGCGCACCCGTCGCTCCGGTCTGATCGCCCAGCGCGAGGTCCGCGACACTCAGAACCTCGAGCGGCTTGGACTTGGCGGCCATGATGCCCTTGAAGGACGCGTAGCGCGGTTCGACGACGCCGGCGGTCACGGTGACGAGCGCCGGCAGCGGCGCCGTCACCTCGTCGTAGCCGGACTCGGTCTGGCGCTCGACCTTGAGCGTCGTGCCATCGATTGAAACGGACTTGGCGAACGTGATCGAAGGGAGACCGAGCAGCTCAGCCAACTGCACCGGCGTCGTGCCGGTGTAGCCGTCGGACGATTCGGTCGCGGTGAGGACCAGGTCCGGGCTTTCGCGCTTGATCACGGCGGCCAGCACCTTGGCGGTGCCGAGAGCGTCGGTGCCGCGTAGCGCGTCGTCGCTCACGATGACCGCTTTGGCGGCGCCCATGGCGAGTGCGTTGCGCAGTCCGGCGACGTCCGCGGCCGAGCCCATGGAGACGACGGTGACCTCACCGGCACCCGCCTTGTCGACGAGTTGGAGCGCCATTTCGACGCCGTAGGTGTCGGCCTCGTCGAGGATCAGCTTGCCGGAACGATTCAAATTGTGTGAAGCGTCCAACGACTGCGGCGCGGCCGGGTCGGGAATCTGTTTTACGCACACGACGATATTCATGGCCCTCAATCTAGGCCATTATCGAACAGGGCCCGTCGGGGAGGCTCGCGTCACTACCTCTCGCGCGAGCACCGGATCATCGGTGATGATGCACGCCACGCCGAGGGCCGTCATCCGCTCGAGGTCCTCAGCGACGTTCACGGTCCATACGTTGACGTCGAGCAGGAGTTCAGAAGCGCGAGCAATGACGTCGGCGTCCACCCTCGAGAAATGAGGGTTCACCGCGTTGAATCCGAGGAGGTGCGCTTGGACCAACGCGTCGCCGATCGCCACGTCCCACAAGAGCCACGCGACCGAGATGTCGCGGTCCATTGAGCGCGCGTACGTGCACGTGGCGAGGTCGAAGCTCGAGACGCTGATCGTGGCGAACCTGCCCGATTCGCCAATCGTCGCGAGGACCTGGCCAACGAGTGCCGCGGTCTCCTCGTAGTCACTGGACCCTCCCCGGTCGTTCTTGATTTCCACGTTCACCGCGACTCCGTCGAGGGATTCCAAGGCTTCGGCGAGGGTGGGGACGTACTCCGGCAACGCCGATCGGACACTTTGGGCGATGAGAAGTGACTTCACGCTCGAATCGTGATGAACCACCAGGACGCCGTCTCGGGTGCGACGAACGTCGAGTTCGACGCCGTCAACCCCCAGAGCCACGGCCGCTCGAAAGGCCGCGATGGTGTTCTCGCGCTCGACAATGTGGAGGCCGCGGTGGGCGAAGACGTCAATCACTCGACGAGTTTTGCAGGTGCAATATCGAATTACATGGACGTCACTTCATTTATTCGTGAATCAGCCCTTGTTTTCACGTGACAAATTCGTTAAAATTGGACTCCCACCACCGCCCATTTCTCGCGAAATTGCCGTGGAATTACCCCCCACCCGAAGGATTTGAAATGTCGTTGATTTGGAACCGTACACACGCTTGGGATGACGCTGATTGGCGTTCCGACGCAGCGTGTCGAGACACCGAACCAGAACTGTTTTTCCCTATCGGCACGACCGGAATGGCGACCGACCAGATCGAATCGGCCAAGCGCGTGTGCCACAACTGTGATGCGCAGAAGGCCTGTCTCGAGTTCGCGCTCGCGACGAACCAGGAATCGGGCGTGTGGGGTGGCACGACCGAGGACGAGCGACGCAAGCTTCGCAAGCAGTGGCTCGCGGCGCGCCGGCGCGCCTCCTCGCTCTAGGGTCGAGCGCTCAGCGGCACCGCGACGCGGACGTAGGTCCCTCCGCCTTCGGCGTAGTCCACGCTCTTCATCTCAATCGTGCCGTGCAACTGCGCGCGAATAATGTCGCGCACGATCGAGAGACCGAGACTCGTCGGCACCTCAAGGGAGAAATCATCTTCGAGTCCGCGACCGTTGTCGCGTATTTCCGCAATCGCGTCGGCCTCTTCGATGTAGAGGTTGAGCGTCACCACGCCGACCTGATCGTTATCCTTGCCGCCGAAGCCAATGAACGCGTGCTCGACCGCGTTGGTCAACAGCTCGGCGAGCGCGACGGCCAAGGGCGTAGCGAGATCGGTCGACAGCACGCCGAGACTGCCGTTCACCAGAATCTCCACGGGGTGCAGTGCCAGGACGGTGTCTTCCACCAGCAACACCAGTGAACGGACGATCTCGTCGAAGACGACCTCCTCCCCCGGCTCACGGCTCAGTACTTCGTGGACCACGGCGATCGAGCGCACCCGTCGCTCCGCTTCGCCGAGCGCGATTCTCGTCTCGGGCTCGTCGCTGCGTCGCGCCTGTAGGCGTAGGAGTGACGAGATCGTTTGCAGATTGTTCTTCACGCGGTGGTGGACCTCTCGAACGGCCGCCTCCTTGTTGAGGACCAGCCGATTGAGTTGACGCAGGTCCGAGACATCGCGTAGCAACGTCACGACACCGGTCACGAGATGGTGTTCGAGGAGAGGAACGCAGTGGAAGAGAATCGCCACGTCGTGACCACGGTCGATCTCTTCCATCGCCGGGATGGCGTACTCCAACGATCGCTCCACCACACGCACGCGTAGCCCGAGTTCGGGCAGCGTCTGGCCCTCGGCCGGGGCGTAGATGCCCATGCGGTGCAGCGCGTTCACGGCGTTGGGGGTGGCGAACTCGACGCGACCGTCGCCGTCGATGAGGATGATGCCGTCGCCGACGCGCGGCAGTCCCGGCCCGGCGACGCCCTCTTCGCGAAACGGGAACGTCGAATCGGCGACCATCACGCACAGTCGTTCGAATATCGACAGATAGGCCTGCTCGTAGAGTGAGGCGGGGCCGCGCAGCGGGCCCTGCAGGCGCACCATCACCGCGACGACGCGTCCGTCGAATCGCACGGGCACGCACCACACCGGGATGACCTCGTCGATGGCCTCGACGTTGACCTCGCCGATGATCCGCGTACCGCTCTCGAAGGCCAATTGGACGAGGGGCCAGGACGCGGTGTCGTGCGTCGTTCCGACGAGGTCGTCGTTGATCATCGTCGAGCGGTTGTTGGGGCGCATCTGACCCAGCACCACGAAGCCCGCATCGCCCCGCTCGGGCCCGTCGACCCTCGCCATCAACAACATGTCGGAGAACGAAAGGTCGGCCAGCAGCGACCACGACGCCGTGAGTCGCAACAGGTGGTCGACGACCGACTCAGGGAGCGACGTGCGAAGGGTGGCCAGTTCGGCCAGTGTCGCCATTAGCTCGCTCGCAGCGGGATCATCTGACGCTGACGGCTCGTGTAGGTGGCGACCTCGTGCACGCCGCGGGCCTCCAAGAGATCGGCCAACTCGCCGGCCCTCGATCCGACGCGCTCCAATGAGTGCGCGTCACTGGCCGTCGTGAACGTGAGACCGCGCGCCACGAGTCGATCGAGGAAACCCTCGGCCGGATACTGCTCGGCGATCGGTTTGGTCCAGCCGGCCGACGAGCACTCCATCGAGAGATCGGACTTCGCGGCCGATTCGGCCATGGCGTCCCAGTAGTCACCCGGGTTGGACGCGATGTAGCCCGCGACCTTGATGAGGTCAGGGTGCGCGAGAACGTCGACGGCGTTGGCGGCGGCCAGTTCTTCAATCGCGCGCGCGTAATCGGCCCAGCACTGATCGACGTCGCGCACGGTCCACTGGTGGGCGTGGGTCTCGACGTCGTAGTCGTCGAACTGCCAGGTGCCGAGCCAGTGGACTGAACCGATCAGCACGTCGAAGGGGTACTGCGCGAGGAGCGCGGACACGACGTCCATCTGGTCGGCGTAGTAGTCGACCTCGAGTCCGACCTTGACCGGCAGTCCCTCGTCCTTCGCGAGCTGGGCGAGGTTCACGTACTCCTCGAGTGAGTTGCGCGCGTGAAAGTCCAAATACTCGGCCAACACCGGACTGGTCGGCTCGTGACCGTAGCGAAGCCAGAAAGGTCCGACGACCGACAGCACGTCGCGAAATCGGCTGGTGTGCTCGGTCAGCGCCAACTCCGTGACGCCGTGTTTCGCGGCCTCGTCGCAGTACGCGGCGATCTGGTCGAGTTTGAACCAGACCGAGGACTCCGAATGGGGCCAGAGGTGCAGGTGGTAGTCGATCACCGCACGACGCCCGTCAATCTCAAGCCGAGCCGAAACCGACGATGCGCTCGCTCGACGGAGAACCTAACTCCACGTAGGCGATTCTCGCGGCCGGTACGCCGACCCGGCGACCTTTGCGGTCAGTGAGCCAGAGCACCGCGTCGTCACTCAAGGCGGTCTCAATCTCCTTCATCACCTTCTCGCGCTTGGCGTCCTCGGGGAGGATGACCTCGATCTCCTTCATGGACTGCACGATGCCGATACGAACTTCCATCACTGCTCCTCTGCCACGTGGCGACTCATCACATGCTAGAAGGAAGGGAGAAGATGGAAAACGTGACTGACCCACCAATCTCAGAACGCAGTCGCCGCTGGGCCGCCACGATGGAGGGCTACGAGGGCGCCGCCGACGACGTGACCGTTGCGCATCGCGACTCATCGGCCTCGATCGACGTCACGGGGGCATCGACGCCGGGAACGCTCGCCGCTCGCGAAGAACAGCTCGACGCCACACTCGCGATCGGCGCCACCCGGGCTCACGGCGCGGGACACCGGGCGCGTGAAGAGGAACCGGATGAGTTTCGCACCTGCTTCGAGCGTGACCGCGACCGCATCTTGCATTCGAGCGCGTTTCGGCGACTCGCGGGCAAGACCCAGGTCTTCGTCTTTCCCGACGACCACATGCGCACGCGCCTCACTCACGCCCTCGAGGTCGCTCAGGTCGCCACGGGCGTGGCGCGCGCCGCGGGGCTCAACGTGGCGCTCACCGAGGCCATTGCCCTCGGACACGACTGCGGCCACGGACCGGGGGGCCACGCCAGCGAAGAGGCCCTCGACCCCTTCGTCGTAGGCGGCTTCGACCACGCGACGTGGGGCGCCGACGTGTCCCTGGTGAACCTGAACCTCTGTCTCGAGACGCTCGACGGTGTCCGCAACCACTCGTGGTCGCGTCCCGCGCCGGCGACGCCCGAAGGTGAGGTCGTCAGTTGGGCCGACCGCATCGCCTACAGCTGCCACGACTTCGAAGACGCCGTCTCGGCGGGCATCGTGAAGCCCGAAGAGTTGCCGGCGCTCGTGCGCGATCGCTGCGGCGTGCGGCGCAGCCAACAACTGGGCACGTTCATCAACGCGATGATCCGCACGATCCGCTCAACCGGCGTCATCGGCATGGACGCGCGTCACTCCGAGGCGTTGGCGGCGTTCCGGACCTTCAATTACGAGACGATCTATCTGCGCAGCGCTTCGCGCCAACAGGCCTCGGCCGTCGTCGCGATGCTTCGCGCACTCGTGGAGTACTTCTCAGTGCACCCGACTCTCATCCCTGACGTCGCCGACGGCGACGAGGCCGTCGACAGCCCTTCCATGGCGCTGCAACGCAGTGTTGCCTACGTGGCGGGTATGACCGATCGGTTCGCGTGTCACTGCGCGGTCACCTTGCTCGACTGGCCGATCGACCAACTGCCGAGCGGCATCGACCGCTAGTTGTTGACGTTGACGAGCCCCGCCATCGGCGACGGACCGCCGCGCATCCACTCGAGTCGTAGTTCGGTGATGCGAAGCGCCGAGTGTTCGTGCGTGAGGATCCAGAACTTCTCGTTGACCACCGCGTCTTCCACGGCCTTGGCGACATCGGCGGCGTCGATGCCGGCGTTCACCAACTCGGCCGCGATCTTCTTGATCTCTTCGTGTTCAGGGTTCTCGGCGTAACTGGCGAGCTCCCTGGGCATGTTGCGTTCGGACTCGAAGATTCGCGTGCGCACGAAGTTCGGACACAGCACTGACACGTGGACGTTCTTTCCGGTATTGGCAAGCTCGTGGAACAGCGATTCCGAAATGCCGACAACCGCGAACTTGCTGGCGTTATAGGGCCCCATGCCCGCGACGCCCACGAGTCCGGCTTCGGAGGCGGTGTTGACGACGTGACCTTCGTTCTGCTCCAGAAAGAGTGGGATGAACGCGTTCATGCCGTTCACGACGCCGTCGAGGTTCACGCTCAACACCCAGTCCCAGATCTTCTTGGGCGTGCCGATGGTCGAGCCGCCCGCGACACCGGCGTTGTTGAAGATCACGTGTACGGCGCCGAACTCTTCCAACGCGGCGTCGCGCAATGCCTCGACGTCGGACTCCTTGGCGACGTCGCAGTGCACGCCGATGACGGTGGCGCCGTGACGACGCATCTCGTCGACCTGTGTCGCCAGCGGTGCGTCCTCGATGTCGCCGAGCACGATGTTCGCACCGGCCTTCGAGAACTGGATGGCGGTGGCGAGGCCGATGCCGCTGGCCCCTCCGGTGATCACGGCTGTCTTGCCCTTCAGTTCCATCGGTCGTCCTCACTCGTCGTCGTGACGAACCGACGTTAGACGGTGGTCGCGCGGGCCGCTGAGTGGCTCTAGACGAAGCCGCCGAAGAGTCCCTTCGCTTGGAGCGCGCGCCAGAACTCTGGTTCGTACGCGTGCTCGGGATCGTCGCGCACCATTCGGTCGACGATGACCGCGTCCTCGCCGACGAGTATTCGCCACTTGTTCTGGCGCACCCCGTCGAGGATGATCTCGGCGGCCGAGGCGGCGCTGAGTGGAGCGAGATCGCGGAAGGCCTCGCCGAACATCGCGACGCCCTTGCGCAAGTCCTCGTCGGAGACTTCATCGACCGGAGTGCCGTCGGCCGCGAGTTGGCGACGCACCTTGACGAGGTCCTCCTCGTCGAGCGTGTCCGGCTCCTTGCCGTGCACGATCCCGGAGTTGATCACGATCGACGTCCCGACGTGGCCCGGCATGACGACCGACACCCGCACGTGGGGCGCGTTCATCCGCAAATCGGTGATGAGCGCTTCGCTGAAGCCCCGGACGGCGAATTTGGCGGCGCTGTAGGCGGTGTGTGGACGATTGGGACCGACCGACGCGAATATCCCGTTGATACTGCTCGTATTGACGATGTGACCCTCGTCGGCCGCCATCAGCATCCCCAGGAACGTTCTCGTGCCCAGATAGACGCCGCCCCAGTCAATCGCGAACGTACGCTCCCACGCCGCTCGGTCGTCATCGACGAAACTCCCCGCGCCGGCGACGCCCGCGTTGTTGAAGAGCAAGTTGATCGACGTCGTGGCGTGCTCTTTGGCGACGGCGTCCCGGAAGGCGAGCAACTGGGTCTCGTCGGCCACGTCCGCCACGAACGTCGTCACCCGAGTGCCCGCCGGCGCCATTTCAATCGCGAGAGTCCGCGTCTCGTCCAGCGTCGTGGCCGCGACGTCACAGGTGGCGACATGACATCCGGCCTTCGCCAGCTGGCGCACGAGCTCTCGCCCCATTCCCGTGCCGCCACCCGTGACGACGGCGATTCGTCCGACGAAGTTCTCCATGGTCCCCCTAAGTTTTCCAATCCTAGAAGTCCTTACTGCACGGTGACGAGGGGGTGGCCGACACACGCGCGAGGCCGTCGTGGCGCTATAGCCTCGGGCGATGACTGATGTCGTTGACGAACTCGCGGCGCGTCTCTGGCCCGGTCGAGTGCGCTCGATCGAGATACTCGCCCACGGCATCACGAACTCGAACTACGTCGTCGACCTCGGCGACGAGCGCGTCGTCGTTCGCGTCCCCGGCAACGACACGCACCTCCTCGGGATCGACCGAACGAACGAAGTCGTGGCCGGCACACTCGCCGCGGCCATCGGGGTCGGACCGGACGTCCTCGCCACTGACGAGGCCACCGGTTGCATTGTCTTTCGCTTCATCGATGGTCGACCCGTGTCGACGACCGAGCTCTGCGAAGAACCCATGCTCGAACTCTTCGCCCGGACCCTTCGACTGGTGCATCACGCCGGAACCGTGCCCACCATCTGGAATCCCTACGACGTCATCCGCGAGCACCGCGACGTCGCGTCCGCACGCGGCGTCGACGCGCCGTTCGACGTCGCGTCCGCCCTTTCAGTACTGGAGCGCATCGAACGGGCGCGCCCATTTCGCCCGGCCGTCCTCGGCCACAACGATCTGTTGAACGCCAACTTCCTCTTCGACGATCGGCTTCGCATCGTTGACTGGGAGTACGCGGGCATGTCCGATCCCTTCTTCGACCTCGCCAACGTGTCGGTCAACAACGGCTTTCCCGCGCCGTCGGAGATCGCGCTGTTGCGCCACTACCTCGGCGACGTGAGCGATCAAGTGACCTCGACGCTGCACCTCTTGAAGATCGTCTCGGAACTTCGTGAAGCGATGTGGGGCGTCGTCCAGATGGCGATCTCCGCCCTCGAGGTCGATTTCACGACGTACGCGCGCGACCGCGGCGAGCACGCCCTCGAACTGGTCCGCGCCAGCGACATCGATCAGCACCTCGACCTGGCGCGGCGTTACGCCAGCGCCGAACGTTAGACCCGAACCTTCTCGTTGCCGGGGTCGAATAGTGGCTCGGCCCTCACTTCAGCGCCGACGTCGCGTCCGAACACGCCAACGCTCACTCTGGTGCCCGGCTCGACCAACTCGATCGGCAAGTACGCGTAGGCGATCGACTCAGCGAGGCTGTAGCCGTAGCCGCCGCTCGTGACTCGTCCGAGGGCGCGGCCCTCGAAGCGCACCGGCTCAGAGCCGAGCACGACCGAACTCGGCTCGTCGAGGACCAGACAGGCCAGGCGGCGCGCCGGCGCGCCGGCGCGCTCGAGCGCGTCGCGCCCGATGAACTCACCCTTGTTCATCTTCACGGCGAATCCGAGGCCCGCCTCGAAGGGCGAATCGGTGGTCGTGACGTCACTGCCCCAGACGCGATATCCCTTCTCGAGTCGCAGTGACTCGATCGCGCGGTATCCGCCGGGGACCAGTCCGTGTGGCTGACCGGCCGCCATCAACGAGTCCCACAGTCCAATCGCGTATTCGCTCGGACAGTAGAGCTCCCAACCGAGTTCGCCGACGAAGGTGACGCGTACCGCGAGACACGGCACGGGACCCACGTTGATCTCCTTCGCACTCATGTACCCGAAGGCCCCGTGCGAGAGGTCCGATTCGCTGAGTGGCTGGAGGATCTCCCGCGCGCGTGGTCCCCACAGCGCGAAGCACGCGTACTTCGACGTGACGTCCTCGACGACCACCGAGTCGTCTTCGACGTGCTGACGGATCCACGCGCCGTCGTGATTCCCGAAGGCCGTACCGGTCACGAGGCGAAAGCGGTCCTCGGCGAGCCTCGTGACCGTGAGGTCGCACTCGACACCGCCGCGCTGGTTGAGGAGCTGCGTGTAGGTGACCGCTCCGACCCGGCGCGCGACTCCATTGGCGCACAGTCGTTCGAGGAACGCTGCCGCGCCCGAACCGGTCACGTCGAGCTTGGAGAACGAACTCTCGTCAAAGAGGGCCGCACTCTGGCGACAGGCGAGGTGTTCGGCGCCGATGGCGGGTGACCACAGCATGCCGGCCCACCCGTCGGGCCTCGTCGATTCGTCGCCGGCCGCGGCGTTGGACTCGTACCAGTTGACCCGCTCCCAACCGGACTTCTCGCCGAAGGCGGCCCCGAGGTCGCGGTGGCGCGCGTTGACGGGCGACACCTTGAGTGGCCGCCCGGACTGGCGCTCGTGACCGGGGTACTTGACGTCGTAGTACGTCGCGTAGATCTCGTCGGTGCGAACCAGCGTGTAGTCGCGGCTCCGGTACTGCGGGCCGAATCGCCTCGAGTCCAGCGCCCACGCGTCGAGACTCGGTTGGCCCTCGATGATCCACTCGGCCATCAACTTCCCCATGCCGCCCGAGCCGGCGATGCCGTGCGCGCAGAACCCCGCCGCCACCCAGAACCCGGCGACCGCGCTCTCGCCGAGGATGAACTCACCGTCGGGCGTGAAGGCTTCGGGACCGTTGATCAGCGTCACGATCTCGGCGTCGGCCAACTCGGGCACGCGCGAGATCGCGGCTTCGAAGAGTGGTGCGAAGCGGTCCCAATCGGGCTCGAGCAGACGAGAGTTGAAGTCCGAGGCGATTCCCTCGAGTCCCCACACCGCCGGATTGCGTTCGTACCCGCCGGTGATGAGTCCGCCGCTCTCTGCGCGGAAGTACACGAGGCGTGCCGGGTCACGCAGTGTCGGCATGTCGCGCGGGAGTCCCGAGGGCTTCGTGATCGCGTACTGGTGAGCCATCGCGACGAGCGGCACGTGCACGCCGGCCAACAGTCCGATCTCGTGGGCGTAGATGCCACCGGCGTTCATGACGTACTCGCACTCGATGGTCCCTCGATCGGTTTCGACGGCGCGCACGCGATTGTCCTCGACGCGCACGCCGGTCACTCGCGTGTTGGTGAGGATCGTCGCGCCGCGCTGGCGAGCGCCCTTCGCGAGCGCGAGCGTGAGTTGGCTCGGGTCGACGTAGCCGTCCGACGGCAACAACGCGGCGCCGAGCACGCCGTCGGTCGTCATCGGCGGGAACATGGATTGGGCTTCGTTGGCCGAGATCAGGTGCAGCGCGAGTCCGAACGTCTCGGCCCACGCCGCCTGGCGCTCGAGCTCTTCCATGTGCTCCTTGGAGGACGCGAGACGCAACGAGCCGACCTCGCGCCAGCCCGTCTCGAGATCGACCTCGTCGCCCAACGTGCGATAGAGATCGACCGAATTCATCATCATTTGGGTGAGCGAAAGAGAGTTACGGAGCTGTCCGACCAGACCGGCCGAATGGAACGTGGACCCGCTGGTCAACTCGGATCGCTCGACGAGCACCACGTCGCTCCAGCCGAGTCGCGCCAGCCAGTAGAGGATCGAACAGCCGCCGATCCCCCCGCCGATCACGACCACGCGTGCTCTGTCGATCATGGTGTCTCCCCCAGCACATCGTTGGCTAAACTGTCTATACCAAAAACAGTTGGCGTGGCAAGTGAATACCGCCCGTTACTGTGATTTGAGAGGATTAACTGTGCCGCCGAACTCCAAATGGCCACCGAAGATTTCGCGTTCCAAAGGGATGCTCCACACTCAAATTGCGAACGCCGTCGCGTCTTCGATCACGCTCGGGCACTTTCGCACCGGTGACCGACTCCCGCCGGAGCGCGAACTCGCCAAGGAGTTCGGGGTCAACCGATTGACCGTGCGCCAGGCGCTCGCCGAACTCCAAATTCGCAAACTCATCCACCGTCGCACGGGGCGAAATGGCGGCACGTTCATCGCGGAGCCGGTCATCGAATACGACCTCACGACGTTCGCCGGATTCTCCGAACAGGCTCGCCGCCTGGGTCACATCGCCGGGGCGAGGGTACTGCGTACCGAACGCGTGGTGGCCGACGAACCGACCGCCGAGGCGCTGCAGTTGTCCGAGGGCGACGAGGTCTTCGAGATCGACCGACTGCGCTTCGCGAACGACCTCCCGGTACTACTCGAACACTCGAGCTTCCCCGCCGAACGCTTCGCCGGATTACTCAGTGAGCCCCTCCACGGTTCGATCTATGAACTCCTCGAGCGCCGTTACGACGCTCGACCGGTGCGCGCCGTGGAGCGAATCTCACCCATCGCCGCCAACGCGCGGACGGCTCGCTTGCTTGATGTCACACGTGGCACGCCACTACTGCGCGTCGAGCGAGAAGCGTTCGACGTGAACGGCATACCGGTCGAGAGCGCGTGCGACATCCTGCGCGCCGACCGCAGCCGCACGCTGGTCTGGTCCTTCGAGCTCCCTCCGAAGTAAAAGCAACCAGTTCGATTTAGCTCGTAACCTCATCCGGCGGCAACGACTCCGCGGGAATCACGACCGGACCAGTCTCGGCCGGCCTCACAATTTCGACCTTGGGCTTGCGTACTTCGGAGATGAAGTAATAGAGCAC
>CALGFJ010000167.1 GCA_937881055.1 uncultured Acidimicrobiaceae bacterium
ACACTGGCGTTTGGTTCCGGTGGCTTCGAAGGTGCCTCGGGCGCCGTGGCGAGCGGCTTCGAGGGACTCCACACGCTCCTTCGAAGAGCTCGAGACGCGATCTCGGAGGTCGCGAGCGAACCTCGCGAGCGGCCCCGGCGCCGCCCGGCGACCCCCACAACCACGTCGTCGACAAAGCCGGGAGGTCCGCTCCGAGAACGCGACCTCGAAGGCGCCCCGGCGCCACTCGCCGAGCCCCGAAAGCGCCTCATTGGCCGGTCCCGAGTGCAGCGCTGCGCGCGGGCGCCTGGCCACCCCACGATCGCCCGTATTGAAAATCCTGGTGGGACCGGAGCACTACTTTTGGGGCCCGGTAAAACACTGGGTTTTCAAATCCGTAGCTCGACGATTGAATTGAAGCGCAGCGAACAGGTTTTCCTAGCCTTTCGGGTGGTTCGAGGAATCGCCGATTGTCGTCATTGAGCCCAAACAATCTCCTTCGTGGAGTTCGTGACTGGGCAACGAAATCGCGAGCGCCCAGTTCAACACAACGAAGTCTCAACTACAAAGAAGGACCGAGTCGTTGTCGACTCGGTCCTTCAAAAGTCCTACCCGGGGGGGTGGGCTACATCATTCCGCCCATTCCACCCATTCCACCGTCCATGCCACCGCCCATTGAGGCCGGCTCGGGCTTGTCGGCCACGATGGCCTCGGTGGTCAAGAGGAGCGCCGCGATCGAAGCAGCGTTCTGAAGTGCCGATCGGGTCACCTTTGCCGGGTCGATGATCCCCGCCTGGACGAGGTCGACCAGTTCCCCGGTCATGGCATTGAGACCAATTGTTCCCTTGGCGTCAGCGACTTCTCGAACCTTGACGGCACCCTCGAAACCGGCGTTCGCCGCGATGTGGCGAAGCGGCGACTCCAGGGAGTTGGCCACGATCCGGGCTCCGGTCGCTTCGTCACCCGTGAGGGTTTCGATGAGCTTTTCGACCGCCTTGCGCGAACGCACCAATGCCGTCCCGCCGCCGGCGACGATGCCTTCGTCGATGGCCGCTCGGGTGGCGCTGAGGGCGTCTTCGATGCGGTGCTTCTTTTCCTTCAGCTCGATCTCGGTGGCGGCGCCGACCTTCACGATCGCTACTCCGCCGGCGAGCTTGGCTAGGCGCTCCTGGAGCTTCTCGCGGTCCCAGTCCGAATCGGTGTCTTCGATCTCACGCTTGATCTGAGCGACGCGTCCGGCGACGTCGGCGTGTGATCCGCCGCCGTCGACGATGGTCGTGGCGTCCTTGGTGACAACGATGCGACGCGCCGTTCCCAAGAGGTCCAGCGTGGCCGACTCCAACTTGAGTCCGATCTCTTCAGAGATGACCGTTGCACCGGTGAGGATGGCCATGTCCTGGAGCATCGCCTTGCGGCGTTCTCCGAAACCGGGCGCCTTGACGGCGACCGAGGTGAAGGTTCCGCGGATCTTGTTCACGACGAGCGTGGCCATGGCCTCGCCCTCGATGTCCTCGGCGATGATCAACAGCGGCTTACCCGACGCCATGACCTTCTCCAACAACGGCACGAGGTCGTGGACCGCGGAGATCTTGGAACTCGTGAAGAGTACGAGCGCCTCTTCGAGGACCGCCTCTTGACGCTCGGGGTCGGTCACGAAGTACGGCGAGAGGTAACCCTTGTCGAACTGCATGCCTTCGGTGAGCTCGAGCTCGATGCCGAACGTGTTCGACTCTTCGACCGTGACGGTGCCGTCCTTGCCGACCTTGTCGATCGCGTCGGCGATGACTTCGCCGATCGACGCGTCGGCCGCGGAGATGGTGGCGACCTGCGCGATCTGACTCTTGTCCTCGACGGCCTGGCTCTGCTTCTTGATCGACTCGACGGCCGCCTTGACGGCCTTCTCGATTCCGCGCTTCAGACCCGACGGGTTCGCGCCCGCCGCGACGTTGCGCAGACCTTCCTTGATGAGTGCCTGGGCGAGCACGGTCGCGGTCGTCGTGCCGTCACCGGCGACGTCGTTGGTCTTCGTCGCGACTTCCTTCACCAACTGCGCGCCCATGTTCTCGAACGGGTCTTCGAGCTCGATCTCGCGAGCGATCGACACGCCGTCATTCGTGATGGTCGGCGCGCCGAACTTCTTGCCGATGACCACGTTGCGGCCCTTCGGCCCCAAGGTCACCTTGACCGCGTCGGCCAACTTGTCGACGCCGGCTTCGAGACCGCGACGGGCGTCTTCGTCAAACTTCAGTAATTTCGACATTCTTCTTCCTTGTCTGAGAGTGGGAGGCGAAAGACGCCTCGTGACTACTTCTTGGAGATGGTCGCCAGTACGTCGCGGCCGGTCAGGATCAAGAGGTCTTCACCGTCGACGGTGATCTCGGTGCCGCCGTACTTCGAGTAGACGACCGTGTCGCCGACCTTGACGCCCGAGGGAATCACTTCACCGGTGGTGTCACTGCGACGTCCGGGACCGGCAGCGAGCACTTCACCCTGCTGCGGCTTCTCCTTCGCGGTGTCGGGAATGACCAGGCCTGACGCCGTGGTTGCTTCGGCGACGTCCGGTCGAACCACGATGCGGTCTTCCAATGGGTGCAACTTCATTTTTCCTGCCTCCTGTGCTTTTGGCACTCGAATCTTCCGACTGCCAATTTAGCAGCCTAAGGGAACGAGTGCCAACAGAGATCACGGCGTTGTTAGCCTGACCCGGTGACCTTCTCATCCGTGCAACGACGCGACCTCACGTTGGTCGCAATTCTTCGCGGTGTGTCGTACCTGGGCGACGCGATCGCTTTAGTCGCCCTCTATCTTCGTCTCGCGCACGGCTCCCACGCAAGTTGGGCCATCGCGTCGCTCTCGGTCGCCGCGTCGCTCCCGTTGGTCGTGCTCTCGCCGATCGCCGGCTTCATCATCGACCACACTCCGGCGAAACGCCTGTTGATTCTTCTTTGTCTTTGCGAGGGCGCGGTCTGCGTGGGGATCGGCCTCTGGCATGCGACGGTCGTGACCATTGGACTGATGGCCCTCCTCAGTTGCTTCGTCGCCTTTTCCTTCCCCGGGTACTCGGCCCTCGTGCCCAGAATCGCCGGAGAAGAGAACATCACGGCCGCGAACTCGACAATGCAGTCCGTGCAAGGGATCGCCGCGGTAGCGGGCCCCGGACTGGGTGGCCTGCTCGTGGGGCTGCTCGGCCAGAGTTGGCCGCTATATTTCGACGCCATCAGTTTCGGTCTGGGCGCGATCGGCACCGTGATGCTCGTCACCGATCGACGACCGGCCCCCGGGGTCGAGCGTCCCAAAAAGGGCGAACGTGACCTAAGCGCGGGGATGCGGATCCTCTTCAAGGACGGGGTACTGCGCCCCCTCGTGATCACGTTCGTTGTCTTTTTGTTGGCACTCGTCATGATCAACGTCGCCGAGGTCTTCTTCATCA
>CALGFJ010000168.1 GCA_937881055.1 uncultured Acidimicrobiaceae bacterium
CGGTGCACGCCGCGTACCTCGGCTGCATCCTGATGCGCGAACTTCGCGGGTGCGTTCACATTGACGCGGTCAACGACGTCGGACTCAGCGCGCTCGAAGCCTGCTATCTCCAGGACCCTTCGTTCTTCCAAAATCACGGTTACGTCGACGATGAGAAACCGAGTGTGACGCTCGAGATGGAGGCCAAGAAAGTGCGGGCCGAAGAGCTCACCTCAGCCATGATGGGCGAGTGCTTCGACGTGTTGAGCGACGATGAACGCCACCACCTCGCCGACGGCGCACTCGCGATGTTCGCGGCCCTGAAAGATCCGGTCGCCGTTTCCTAACGCTGCGCGTTTCAACGCGACGTTTCGAGAGTCGCACGTCAGTCGATGTGGATGCCTTCGAGTTCGAGCAAGTAGCGCTTGACGTTCTCGCCGCCCCCGTAACCTCCGAGTCCACCCGAGCTGACGACCCGATGGCACGGCACGACGATCGGCCACGGGTTGGCGTGGTTGGCGTTTCCCACGGCGCGATGCGCTCGAGGTCGCTCGACCGCGTCGGCCACTTCGCCGTAGGTTCGGACCTGACCGTAGGGGATCTTTCGTAGTGCGTCCCACACGTCGCTCTGGAAGGCGGTCGCGGGCGACGCCGCGAGCTTGACCTCGAACGTGCGCCGGGTACCCGCGAAATACTCCTTCAGTTGTTGGACCGCGTCAGCCACCGGCTTGGGCGGCTCACCTTTCGACGCCGTCATTGCGTCCTGGGGCAGATGAATATGGGTGACGCCATCGTCGGTGCCGACGATGCTCCACACCCCAACGGGGGACTTCACGTTCGCGATGAAAGTTTTCATAATCCTCTTCTACTCGAGTGATGTCACAGTGACACCGAGTCTTCACTTACGTCACAAAGGGTCGCTGAACTCATCTGACCGATCTCGAGAGCGACGAGGACCAATGACCCTAAGGAGCGTTTCCCACGGGATGCTAGAAACGAAGTATGAAAATTGCGCTATTCAAGGAGTCGCGCACGGCCGAAACACGGGTCGCGTTGACGCCCGACGCCGTGAAATCCCTCGTCGGCGAGGGCTGGGAAGTCGTCGTGCAGCGTGGTGCCGGCGAGTCGTCGCACTTCAACGATGCCTCCTACGAAGCGGTGGGCGCGACAATCTCGGACGCGCCAACCGGCGATATCAACCTTCGCGTGAATCCCCCGACACTGTCCGAAGTCGCTTCGTTGCCCGAAGGTTCAACGCATCTCTCGTTTCTTTCACCGCTCCTCGCCCAAGACATCGTGAAGGCGTTGAACGACCGTCGCGTGACGATTCTCTCCTTCGACCTCTTGCCGCGCATCTCGCGCGCCCAGTACATGGACGCACTTTCTTCGCAGGCCACTGTGTCCGGTTATCGCGCGGCGTTGAAGGGCGCCTCACAGTTCGACCGTTTCTTTCCACTCCTCACGACGGCCGCCGGCACGATCCGCCCGGCGAAGGTGCTGGTGATGGGCGTGGGCGTCGCCGGACTCCAGGCGATCTCGACGGCCAAGCGCCTCGGCGCGAAGGTTCGCGCCTACGACGTGCGTTCGGCCGCCAAGGAGGAGGCCGAATCGGCCGGTGCGGTCTTCGTGAAGCTCGCCGTGACGGCCGACGCCGCCGGTGGGTACGCCCGTGAACTGACCGACGACGAGCGGCTGGCACAACAGGCGGCGCTGCTCAGTGAGGTCGCGAACTCCGACATCGTGATCACGACCGCCGCGGTCCCCGGACGCAAGTCGCCGATTCTCGTGACGACGGCGATGGTCGAGGCGATGGGCGAGGGCTCGCTCGTGATCGACATGGCCGCCGACGGCGGTGGCAACTGCGAGTTGACCAAGGTCGGAGAAGTGGTCGAACACCACGGCGTTCGAGTCGTGGGTATGTCCAATCCACCGGCGGAGATGGGGGCGAGCTCGAGTTTCATGTACGCGAACAACGTGTTGAAGCTGCTCGCTCTGTTCGGCTCCAAGGGACAACTCGCCCCGGACTGGAATGACGAGGTCGTCATCGGCGTGACCGTGGCCCGTGACGGCGCGATCAACCACGCGCCGACGGCCGAGGCGCTGGGCCTTCCGCACGTCGCGATCGTCCCCGTAGCGAAAGAGGCCTGATGCACAACGTCTTACTGCAGTACGCGACGGTATTGATCCTGACGGCCTTCGTCGGGACCGAGATCATCGCCAAGGTGCCGAGCATCCTGCACACCCCGTTGATGAGTGGATCGAACGCCATTCACGGCGTCATCCTCGTCGGTTCGATGCTCATCCTCGGCGGCGCGACGTCGAACATTCAAGAAGTCCTCGGTTTTCTCGCGGTGATCCTCGCGACGTTGAACGTGGTCGGCGGCTTCGTCGTGACGGACCGCATGCTGGAGATGTTCAAGCCGCGCGCGCCGAAAGCGAAAGAAACGCCCAGTGACGAGGTGGCCCAGTGAGTCGTGACACGCTCATCGACCTGATCTACCTATTCTCGGCGACGACGTTCATCGTCGCCCTGAAGGGCCTCGGGAGTCCCAAGCACGCGCGACGCGGCAACATGGTCGCCGCCTTCGGCATGCTGGTCGCGGTCGTCGCGACCTTCTTCAAGTACGTCGACGGTCACTCCCTGCACCACGTGTGGCTCATCCTGCTCGCCATGTTCATCGGCGTGATCATCGCCGTGCCGACGGCTCGTTTCGTCAAGATGACGGCGATGCCGCAGTTGGTGGCGATCTTCAACGGTGTCGGCGGTGGCGCCGCGGCGCTCGTGTCCATCACTGAGTTCATCCATATCAAGTCGAGTCACCCCGCGACCTACGTCATCCTCGAAGTCCTCCTCGGCGTCTTGATCGGGACCGTGTCCTTCGCCGGCTCGGCCATCGCCTTCGCCAAGCTCCAGGAACTCATGACCGGGCGTCCGGTGACCTACCCGGGTCAGCAACTGATCAATGGCGTCGTGGGCCTGGCGGCGGTGGTGCTGATCGTGACGATCCTCGTCACGGCGTCCACGAGTCTCCTCTGGATCCTCTTGGCGCTCGCCTTCGTGCTCGGCGTCATCTTCGTGTTGCCGATCGGTGGCGCCGACGTGCCGGTGTTGATCTCACTGCTGAACGCCTTCACCGGACTGGCCGTCGCGGCCTCGGGCTTCACGCTCGGTTCGAACCTCTTGATCGTCGCCGGAACGCTCGTCGGGGCCTCGGGTATCTTGCTCACGCGCCTCATGAGCAAGGCGATGGGTCGGAGCCTCTCGAACGTCCTCTTCTCGGCCTTCGGCTCGGTCGTCACCGCGAGCGGCGCGACGACCCGAGACGACGGACGAAGCGTGCGATCGGGCACAGCCGAGGACGCGGCCATTCTGCTCGGCTTCTCGTCACGCGTCGTGATCATCCCCGGTTACGGTCTCGCCGTCGCCCAGGGCCAGCACGTGCTGCGCGAACTGGCCGATCTGCTGGAATCCAAGGGGATCGAGGTCTTCTACGCGATTCACCCGGTTGCCGGTCGTATGCCCGGGCACATGAACGTGCTCCTCGCCGAGGCCAACGTCCCCTACGAGCAGTTGCTGGAGATGGACGAAGCGAACTCCGAACTGGCGACGGCCGACGTCGCGTTGGTCGTGGGCGCCAATGACACCGTGAACCCGGCCGCGCTCGATGACCCGAGTTCGCCGATCTACGGCATGCCGATCATCAAAGCGGACCTGGCGGAGAACGTCCTCTTCTTGAAGCGCTCGATGCGCCCGGGATTCGCCGGCATCGAGAACGACCTTCTCTACAACCCCAAGACCACGCTGGTCTTCGGTGACGCGAAGGACACGCTCACCAAGATGGTGGCCGCCGTCAAGGCCAACTAGTTCGTCAGTTCGTCCAGTCGTGCGATCACGTCAGCGTTTAACGTCCTGACCGCGTTCGCGTTGGCGCGAATCTGATCGGCGTTGGACGCCCCGGCGATGACACTCGAGACGGCGTCGTGGCTCAGCAACCACGAGAAGGCGAGTGACAGGATCGGCACGCCGATGGACTCGGCGTAGGCGAGGAGAGCGGCGACCTTCGACTGCAGCTCGTCGCCCAGCCAGTGCACGCTTCGATCGGGGTCCATCTTCGCGAGTCGCGACCCTTCGGGTAGCGGTTGACCCGGTTGCACCTTGCCGGTAAGGAGTCCATTGGCGAGCGGATAAAAAGGCAAGAATCCCATATCGAGTGCGCGGCACTCTTCGAGCACGCCGTCGCGCTCGGGGCTGCGTTCGAGCAGCGAATACTGGTTCTGCACCGACACGAACGCCGGACCGTCACCGGCCGCAGCCTTCGCCTCACGGAGCTGGGCGACGGTGAGGTTCGAGCAGCCGATCTCGCGGACCTTGCCCGCCTCCACCAGTTCACGCAGGGCGCCCAGAGTGTCGGCGATCGGGACCTTGTCGTCGGGGTAGTGCAGTTGGTAGAGGTCGAGGTGGTCCGTTCCGAGGCGACGCAGCGAGTCCTCGCAGGCCGATCGCACGTAGGAAGGTTTCGCGCCGAAGTGCGTGTCGTCGATCGGCATGCCGAACTTGCTTGCGATGATGGCCTCACGGCGACGAGCGCCGAGGGCCACGCCGAGCATCGTTTCGGACTTCGTGGCGCCGTAGATGTCAGCGGTGTCGAAGAAGGTGACGCCGGCATCGAGTGCCGCGTTCACCACGTTGGTGGTGCCGACCTGGTCGAGGCGCGAACCGAAGTTGTTGCACCCCACGCCGACGACTGACACCTGCAGTGATCCCAGGGCGCGCGTTTCCATACGTTCTCCTCATCCGGTCGCTTCGAAGTGTACGCATTCACTTCCGCGTTCGGGCGGTGACAACTACCATGGGGTGCAGTCCTCGTTCGAAGGAGTCCTCATGAAGGTCGTTGTCGATTACGATGCCTGCTCCAGCAACGCCGTGTGCATGGGCATCGCGCCCGAGGTGTTCGAGGTTCGCGACGACGGCTTCATGTACGTGCTCAATGAGAATCCCGGCCCCGAGTTCGACGGGCGCCTGCGCGAGGCCGTGGCGAGTTGTCCCAACGGCGCACTCTCGCTTGAGGAGTAATCCGTGAGCGGCCCTCGCGTCCGCATCGCTCCGTCGCCGACCGGATTCATGCACGTCGGCACGGCGCGTACGGCCCTCTTCAACTGGCTGTTCTCACACCAGAGTGGTGGCGTGTTCATCTTGCGCATCGAAGACACCGACGCCGAACGGAACCGCGACGAGTGGCGCGAGGGCATTATCGCTGGCCTGCACTGGCTCGGCCTCGACTTCGACGAAGGTCCGTTCCTGCAAAGTGATCTGCTGCCTGACCACGTCGTGGCCGCTGAGGCGCTCTTCGCAAACGGATATCTCTATCCGTGTGACTGCACGCGCGAAGAGATCGACGAGCGCACGAAGGGCAACGCCAAGCCCGGGTACGACGGTCACTGCCGTGATCGCCACGTGGCGCGAACCGACCAGACCGCATTGCGCTTTCGCGTGCCCGATGAAGGTACGACGGTGGTGCATGACGTGATTCGCGGTGACATCACGTTCGCGCACGACAGCTACGAGGACTTCATCGTCGTCCGGTCCAACGGCGTCGTGCTCTATCCGCTGGCGAACGCCGTCGACGACCGCACGATGAAAATCACCCACATCATCCGCGGCGAGGACTTACTTCCCACCACTCCGAAACAGGTGATGATGTGGGAAGCGCTCAATCACTGTCCCGAAGTTGAGAGCGTGGATCACCCGAAATACGCGCACCTGCCGATGCTCGTCAACGAGCAGCGCAAAAAGCTCTCCAAGCGAAAGGACCCCGTCGCCGTCGAGTCCTACCGTGACCAGGGTTACCTGCCCGAAGCGTTCGTCAATTACCTCGCGCTGCTGGGCTGGAGTCCGCGAGGTGAGGAGGAGATCGTGCCTCGATCGACACTCATCGAGCAGTTCCGCCTGGAAGACGTCTCACATTCACCGGCTTTCTTCGACGTGAAGAAGCTGACGCACATGAACGGAGAGTACATTCGCGCGCTGTCCCTCGAGCAGTTCATCGAAGCGGCGACGCCGTGGGTCGCGCCGTGGTCGAGCGAGTGGACTCCAAGCGACCGCGACGTGCCGTGGACCCGAGAACAGTTCGACCCGTCGCTCTTCAGTCACGTCGCCCACCTCGTGCAAGAGCGCGTCGCGACGTTGGGAGAGATTCCCGCGATGGTGAGCTTCTTCTTCCTCGACGACGTGCCGTTCGACGACGTCACGTTCGAAAAGGCCATTGCCCAGGACGGCACCGCCAAGAACGTGCTCACGTTGGCCCTCGACGCTTTCGCCACCGTCGAATGGAGCGCCGACGCACTGCATCACTCAACGTTGCAATTGGGAGAGTCGCTCGGGCTCGCCTTGCGCAAGAGTCAGGCGCCGATTCGCTGCGCCATCACGGGAACGTCCGTCGGGCCGCCACTCTTCGAGTCGATGGAACTGTTAGGGCGTGAGGTGGTGTTGGAGCGACTGCGAGGCGCGTTGGCACGTGCCGGCGCGTGATCTTTGGTCCGATCAAACTAGTCATCCGCATCATCACGACGGTGATCGCCATCGTCATCCTCTACTTCGCCATCACGTTCGTCCAGATCTGGCTGACCGGTCACGAACATTCCACGAAGCACGCGCAGGCGATCCTCGTCTTCGGCACGACCGAAGACAACGGGACTCCGTCGCCCGAACTCCAAGCACGACTTGACCAAGCGTTGGTGCTGTGGCACAAGGACCGCGCGCCGTGGGTCGCTGTCACCGGTGGGAAGCGACCGGGTGACCTCTATACCGAGGCTGGAGTATCCGTCACGTATCTCGAATCGCACGGCGTGCCCGCCTCGAAGATCCTGAAAGGTTCCGGGACCGACACGTGGCAGAACGTCTCGTCGGTAATGCCGAAGTTGAAGGCTCACGACATCAAGACCGTGCTCACGGTGACCGATCCCTTCCACGAAGACCGCGCAATGGCAATTGCGTCGTCACAGGGACTCACGCCGTATCCGTCACCGGTGAGTAACTCACCAACGGTCAAGCATTCCCTGTGGAAGTACTACTTGAAAGAGACCTTCGAAGTTGGTGTCGGTCGCATCATCGGCTTTCAACGATTCCACTCGTGGTTCGACTGAATGGTCGTGCGCCTCTGGCGATATCTCGCGCATCTCGGGTAGGCTTTCCAAGCCCTTCGGGGGTGGTGTAATTGGCAACACAACTGGTTCTGGTCCAGTTATTCAGGGTTCGAGTCCTTGCCCCCGAGCGAATGAGTCGGAGTAAGTGATTTCGATTCTTTCATGGTCCCATCGTCTAGTGGCCTAGGACATCACCCTCTCAAGGTGGAGGCACGGGTTCGAATCCCGTTGGGACTGCAAATTGGCATTGACCCCATTGGCCGGTCCACGCTTATGCGAGTTCGGTCTGGGTTTTTTGAGTGTGGATCTTCGAATTCGACGGGTGTGTCGTAGTCCAGAGAGCTGTGTCGGCACTCGGCGCTGTAGAAGCGCTCGATGTAGTCGGCAACGGCGATCGCGAACTCGATTTTGGATCACGATTTCTGCCGATTGAGCAACTGGATCAGCATCGGTCCGTGGTCCCATCAGATTGGACGATCTCGAGTCGATCGGACGTGGTTACGAGCCATTGGTTCAGGCGCGCCGACCCCAGTTTTTGCGCATTGAGAATTCGGAGCACCCTTCAAATTGAACACGACGTCGCTGAATTCATCGCTGATTTGTTGGAGAACTGAAGTGGGAAAGTAAAAAACAATGTCGCTTACATGCTTTAACGCTTGGTTGACAACTCATTTGCGTTGCACTAGTGATGACCTCGTCAGAGTGGATCGAAGACATATCGGTAAGCACGGCGCCTCGCCCTAACGAAGTACCAATCTTCATCCGGGCTTACCGGTGCGGTTCGAGATTCGCACAGTTGGCAGAGGGAGGGGTTGGTGATGCGTTCGGTCCGCATGGCTCGTTGCCGCCCAATGTCGAAAGGCAGAATTCTGGTTGTTGGCGCGGCGATGCTGGTGGCAATTGTGGGTACATCCCTGCAAGGCGCGCTTCCCGCGAGCGCCGCAACTCCTGGCGCTCCGACCCTCACGGGTGCCACTCCGGGCGACGGCCAAGTGGTCCTTGACTGGACGGCGCCGACGGACGGCAGCGCATCGACGATCACGGGTTACACCATCTTGCGTGGCACGTCTTCGCTCGGAGAGACGTCTCTCATCACCATCGGCAACGTCCTCACGTACCCCGATTCGATCGTTGCCAATGGCACCGAGTACTTCTACGAAGTCGAGGCCGTGAACACGGATGGCGCCTCCGCGGCCTCCAATGAACTGTTTGCGACGCCGGCGGCCCCTGCGACCGACACCATCGCCTTCAACCCCGAAGGTGGCAGTACGGTTGGATCGCTGAGCGGCCCCGACGGCACGACGATCAACTTGCCGGCGGCTCCGACGTTCCCTGGTCACACCTTTACCGGCTGGTTCGTGGCCCCCAGCGGCGGCACGGCGCTCGGCTCGCCCTACACCCTCGCCGGTTCAGTGACCCTCTACGCCCAGTGGACGCCGGCTCCCACCGACACCATCGCCTTCAACTCCGAAGGTGGCAGTACGGTTGGATCGCTGAGCGGCCCCGACGGCACGACGATCAACTTGCCGGCGGCTCCGACGTTCCCTGGTCACACCTTTACCGGCTGGTTCGTGGCCCCCAGCGGCGGCACGGCGCTCGGCTCGCCCTACACCCTCGCCGGTTCAGTGACCCTCTACGCCCAGTGGACG
>CALGFJ010000169.1 GCA_937881055.1 uncultured Acidimicrobiaceae bacterium
GGTGCGGGAGTCATCAGCGGTACTCCGACCGCGGCGGGAGCCTTCCCGTTCACCATCACGATGACCGACGTAAACGGTCAGAGCACGACGGGCTCGGTGTCCATTACCACCGTGGCGCTCACGAAGCCGAAGCCGAAGTTCCACGCGATCAAGGTCCACGGATTTGCGAGAGCAGGTCACACGGTGACGCTGGTCATCACGGGCGTCGGTTTCTACGGTAAGCCGCGAGTCACGAGCAACGAACGCGGAACGTCTGTCGCTGTCCTTCACGATCGCGGCACCCAACTCGTAATCCGGGTCAAGGTAAAGGCCGGTTCGCGGAAGGGTTGGCACACGTTCACGATTCGCTTGGCGAACGGACAGACTTCCCGAGTGAATTATTTGGTGAAGTAGTCGCTGGATTCCCTGGTGACGGGCCTGCTGTCGGGCTCGTCCAGGGGTTGGTGACGCTCTGGGCAGTGTTTATCGGCCGTGAGTGACATTCAGCGGATTCATTGCACCCAAACTGGTACCTATTTATCGCAATTTGTCGAACGCGGTGAGGGTCGGCTCGGCGAGCTGCGCAGCCTTGAGGAAGTCGCGGTGAATGACGTCGTTCAGGGCGGCGAATGAAGTCGCGACCTTGACGTGGTGAAAGGCCGATTGCACTCGGACTTGGACGAGACCGGCGATGACGATTGTCGCGAACTGTACTTCGGGGTCGATCGGGTCCGCACCGATTCGTTGCGCCAACGCGATGGACACCTCGTCGATGAAACGCGGCAGATCCGCGAACCGTGCCGCGACGAGCGATGGCGATCCGGTGGCGACGTCGCAAAAGAGGCGGATCAAGTGCAATTGGGCTGCATCATCCAAAGCGTCCCAACGACCCGGGTGAATCTCGCTGGATATCGATTGCACGACGACCTCAATCAATGACGCAGTACTTCGTTCCCTTACTGCATCGGCCAAGGCAGTAATCATGGGCTCGGAGCGATCGAAGAACATCGACTCCTTGGTCGTGAAGTAGTTGAATACCGTCTGCTCGGAGACCTCGGACGCTGCCGCGACCTCGGCCACCGTCACGTTGTCGAACCCGTGAGTCAAGAACATCGCCGTGGCGACGTTGGAGATCCGCTGACGTACCTGGCGCTTCTTGCGTTCGCGTAGGCCCTCGTTCGGGTCCCGGCCCTCGTCAGCAAGCGTTTCCTGAAAGAGCTTGAGGATGGCATCCACGTCGAGGTCGTCACCTTTGTCGGTCATACGAACCCAGTGTAGACAGAATTATAGAGTCGTGCTAATATTGTAGTAACACGAAATTTGGAGTAAAACCATGAAACTCGGAAGTCCCGAAGTCGAACGATCAAGCACCTTCACCGACCAAACTGGAGGCGACTCCTCACTTTTGGGCACCGTGGCCGTCGAGGCGCGCGGTCTGACGAAGATGTTCGGTACTAATCGTGCCGTGGACGCCGTCGACCTGACCGTGATGGAAGGTGAGGTCTTTGGGGTACTTGGACCGAACGGTGCCGGCAAGACCACGATGCTGAACATGCTGACGACGCTGCTGCCGATCGATGGCGGCGAGGCCAAGATCTTCGGTTACGACGTGCGTCGCGAGGGCCACGCGGTGCGGCAACTGATCGGCGTCACTGGACAGTTCGCGTCGGTCGACGAGAACCTGACGGGTCGCGAGAACCTCTGGATGTTCGGCCGACTACAGGGGCTGGCCTCCAAGAGAGCCCACCGCATCGCCGACGACCTGCTCGCGCAGTTCGAACTGACTCAAGCCGCTAACCGCCCCATCTCCCAGTTCTCGGGCGGCATGCGCCGCCGCCTCGATCTCGCGGCCAGCCTCATCACCAGACCCGCCCTGATCTTCCTCGACGAGCCCACGACCGGTCTTGACCCCCGGAACCGCAGCCAGATGTGGGACACGATCCGCGACCTGGTCGCTGAGG
>CALGFJ010000170.1 GCA_937881055.1 uncultured Acidimicrobiaceae bacterium
TCTCGAAAACTGCTGTGTCTCCGGGCACCGTGGGTTCAAATCCCACCTCCTCCGCCAGCGGAGAACGGGTGACTTTGGTCGCCCGTTTTCTTGCGTGGAAGCCGTTCTCGAAGGTCGAAGTACGCTGGCTTCGTGCGGCGCGAGCCGACGAATCTCAGGAGAATGCCATGGTCTCGTCAATCGATTCATCAGTGGGCACCGAGCGCAAGGTCGTCACCGAGTTGCCCGGTCCGAAGTCGCGAGCCTTGCACGAGCGCCGTCAGGCGACCGTGAGCGCGGGACTGACCCAGGGTTTCCCGATCTACATTGACCGCGCCGAAGGGGCCATCCTCGTGGACGTCGACGGCAACCAGATCCTCGACCTCGGCTCGGGCATCGCCGTCACTTCCATCGGACACGCCGTACCCGAATTGATCGACGCCGTGAGCCAGCAAGTGGCGGCCTTCACGCACACGTGCTTCATGGTCACCCCGTACGAGAGCTACGTCGAAGTCTGTGAAGAGCTCGCCGCGCTCACCCCCGGCTCGCACGCCAAGACGACCGCGCTCTTCAACTCCGGCGCCGAGGCGATTGAGAACGCCGTGAAGATCGCTCGACTCGCCACGGGCCGCCAGGCGATCGTCGTCTTCGACCACGCCTACCACGGTCGCACGAACTTGACCATGGCCCTCACCTCCAAGAACATGCCCTACAAGGACCGCTTCGGACCGTTCGCGCCCGAGGTCTACCGCGTACCGATGAGCTACCCGTTCCGCGACGGGCTCAGTGGCGCCGACGCGGCCGCGCTCGCGATCAAGACCATCGAGACCCAAGTCGGCGCCAAGAACGTCGCCGGGTTGCTGATCGAACCGATTCAGGGTGAGGGCGGCTTCGTCGTTCCGGCCGACGGATTCTTGCCGGCGCTCTCGGAGTGGACGACGGCCAACGGCGTCGTCTTCATCGCCGACGAGATCCAGAGCGGCTTCTGTCGTACCGGCGACTGGTTCGCCGTCGACCACGAAGGCGTGATCCCCGACATCGTCACGACGGCCAAGGGTCTCGCCGGCGGTATGCCGCTGGCCGGCGTCACCGGTCGTTCGGAGTTGATGAACGCGGTCCACGAAGGCGGACTCGGCGGTACCTACGGCGGGAACCCGGTCGCCTGCGCCGCCGCTCTCGCCACGATCAAGACGTTGCGCGACCGGAACCTGGTGGCCCGGGCCCGAGAGATCGGTGACATCCTCCTCTCCAATTTGCGGTCACTCGCCCAGGACGTCGCCATCATCGGTGAGGTGCGCGGGCGAGGTGCGATGGTCGCGATGGAGTTCGTCCAGCCCGGCACCAAGGAGCCGAATCCCGCGGCGGTCAAGGCCATCGTCAACTTCTGCAACCAGAACGGCGTCATCGCGATTTCGTGTGGCACCTACGGCAACGTCGTGCGACTGCTGCCGCCACTCGTGATCACCGATGTCCAGCTCGCCGACGGTCTCGACGTCCTCGCGTCCGCGGTGCGTTCCGCGAGCTAGCTCTCACAGCTCTGCGTCGACTGGGTTCCGTGCGCGGGGGTCTTGGCGAGGTCGCTCTCGACGATCGCGGCCGGTATGGCGTAGGCCGTTTCGCTCTGGCTGAGTGACTTCGAGAACACCACGCCGGCGACGTCGCCACGAACCAACACCGGGCTGCCGGAGTTGCCCAGTTCGATGTTGGAGTAGACGACGAGCACCGTGCGTGTGAAGGTCTGCTTGGAATAGATATCCCTCGACTCCGAAGAGATTTCACCGCTGATGACTGAAGGACTGATCGTTCTTCCTCCATCGAGTGGGAAGCCGATCACTTCGGCATGCTGGCCCGATGATGGAACCGACGGCGCGAATTTCAGCGGCACTGGATTCATCGCAACCCGCAGGACGGCAATGTCGTTCACCGGATCGAAGAACGCCA
Source organism: uncultured Acidimicrobiaceae bacterium (assembly GCA_937881055.1). Lineage (GTDB taxonomy): Bacteria > Actinomycetota > Acidimicrobiia > Acidimicrobiales > RAAP-2 > RAAP-2. The sequence continues at coordinate 1,921 of CALGFJ010000170.1, forward strand.
CCTGCGCGCGTGCATCGTCGACCGTGACGCTCGTTGCGCCGGCCACCACGTGCGCATTCGTCACCAAGAGATGCGGACCTGCGAAGAATCCGGTGCCCTGGTGGGTGCCGGAACAACCCATCGCGAGAACCTTGAGGACCTGGTTCGGCGAGTTCGGCGACAACGTGTTCTTGCCGAGTTTCGGCACCGATCCCGAAAACGGGATCGTTGGCGAAACGATGCTCGTGAACACGCTCGGGAAATTGGCATTACGCAGTAGCGACTGAAGACGAGCCTCGGCCGAAGGCACAGTCGGCAGGGCGCTGTCGAGTGCCTTGATGATACGCGAGCCTTGAATCCCGCTGGCGGCCGCACTCCATGACGTGGAGACGAGCAGTGCCGCCACGAGCCAGATCGTAATGAGAGCACCCGCCACACCAACGACCACGCCGGCGATCGAGTCGACGAGGCCCAACTTCACCATTTTCACGGTCCGGCGAATGGTCGATCCCAGTAGGTGACCAGCGAATTGTCCAACGACGGCGGCGACGACAACGATGATCAAGGCGATTATCGGCCGCGACGAGGAGTGCGTGATCTTCGTCGACAGCGAAGGAGCGATCGCGATGCCAACGTAAAAGCCGGCGATCAGGCCAATCCAACCGAGGACCTGTTCGATGGCGCCTTGGAACCAGCCCCGGATCCCGGCCACGATGGCAAACGCGACGATGAGTACGTCGACCCAGTTCATGGACTCCAAGTTAGACCTCGTCACTGTTAAGAACGACCCGGGATCGAACTGCGAATAAGTAACATCAACTCAGCGACAACGGTCGTCACGATCTCAAGGAAACAATGATTCGAGTACCAGCCCACGTACGTTCACTGGTACGAGTTGCGGCGATGTGCTCGGTCGCGGGCGCGGTGTTGGCGTCGTGCGCCACGCCGACGGTTACGTCACCGCACGTGACCGGTCTTCCCGCTATCAGCATCTCGGTGCCGCTCTCCTCGGTCGGGTGCACGACCAACAACTCGTGCGTGGCGTTGGGAACCTCAAGTCTTGATGTCAGCCTGACGTCGGTCGGCGAATATCGACTCACGAGTGGTCGCTGGGCCGCCCTCGCCGTGCCGAACGCCGATCCCTCGACGGTCATCACGTCTTCGTCGTGCTGGAGTGAGGGTTGCCTGTTCGTCGGATCGCAATCGAGCGGCGATCTGGTGTGGCGCTACGACGCGAGTTCACATTCGGTCACTGCCGAGAAAGCACCGGCCGGTGCGACGGGCATCGATGCCGTCAGCTGCTACACGTCGATGACGTGCGCGATTCTCGACTCTTCGAAGAGTGGCCCGAGATTTCTCACGACGACCGATGGCGGCACCACGTGGTCAGCGCCATTGACCTTCGGTGTTCCGTCGCAAGATTTCGTGACCGCGCTCTCGTGTCCCTCGAGGCTCAGATGCATGGCGAGCTTCGAAAGCTCCTCTAGCGACATCGCGGTGTACGTGACCGAAGACGGTGGTGCCACGTGGTCACCGCGGACCGGCTTTTCCACGGTCACGTGGTCCGTGCTCACGTCTTTGAACTGTGCCGGGAAGAAGTGCCGTGGACTGGCGAAACTCTCGACCGGCTGGCGGATCGTGCGAAGCGACAACTTCGGACGTTCGTGGTCCAAAGTCGTGTCGCTGCACGGTTCGATCTTGACCCTGGCCTGCAGCACACTCGAGCGTTGCGTCATTGGAGGAATGAAGAACTTCCTCTCGTCCTCGCCTTGGCTGGCAACGGTGACCTCGAACAAGGTAACCGCAGTCAAATTGAAGTACGTCCCGTCGCCAATATCCGACGTCGCGTGCGGATCAAGAATATGCGTCGCGATCGGTGTGACCACGGTGGTAACACTGCGGCCCTAGCCCTTCAGCGGTCGACGCGATCGAGTACGGAGGCGTCAAGCGCGATGCGGCCCTGAGCCCGAGATTGATGCGGCCGCCCCGCGCGTTGGGCTCACGTTCGTCCTTCTGGTTGTTTGTATGCGAGGCTGGTGCGGTGAATTCAAGTGCCACCCTCCCGCCGTCCGGATGGTATCCGGATCCTTCCGGAGATCGCCAGTGGCGTGTCTGGAACGGGACGCAGTGGACGGAGTTGACGCGTCCCTACGGTGACGTAGCGACCGCACCGAGCATCGTGTCCGATCTGGGTCTCATTCACGCCCTGCACCGACTGTTGCGCTACGGGATCGCCGGGGACTTCGCGGGCATCAGCATCCTGGTCAGCGTGCTGGCCCACTGGCCGGGCACGGCGCATCCGGTGACGGAGTGGTTTGCGGTCGCGGCGTGCAACGTCGCGGTCGCACTCATCATCATCGGTTCGGCCTGCTTCGCGTTCGCCGCCCGGGAACTGATGGGCCACTGGACGCCGTGGGCGTTCATCCCCGGCGTCAACCTCCTCGCCGTCAACGCCGTCGTCACCCGGCGACTCGGTGGGCAGCCGCTTCGTCGCGTGGGCGCCGAGGCCGTCTTGATGATTCTCTTCGTCGCGCAGTTCCACGCCGAGGTGTGGCTGTGCTTCGCGCCGGCCATCGTCGCACTTGGTGAGTCGCAATGGATCGCGACCTTCATCGACCAACTCCTGATCTCGTCGTCGCCTTCGTCGTCGGCCACGTCGTGAGATGACGACGACATCGACGTTCGTGCGAATCCCACGCTGCTCGCGCGACGATCCCCTCGAGAAGTTTCCCCAGCGTCGGGTCGGCTAACGCGATGTACGAATGGACTGACGAACAGCAGGCGATCATCGAGGTCGTTCGACGTTTCGTCGACGAGGAGATCCGCCCCCAGCTCGACGACCTCGAACACAATGGCGTGCCGCCCTACGCGATCCTTCGAAAGATGTACGACGTCTTCGGGCTCAAGGAGATGGCGAGGGAGAGCTTCGCGCGCCAACTCGAACGAAAGATCTCCGGCGAAGAGCCCTCGCGAGAGAGTCGGGGATCCGACCCGGCCGCGCAACTGATCTCCACGATCGAACTCTGTCGGGTCAGTCCGGGACTCCTCACCTCACTCGGCGTGTCGAGCGGCTTGGCCGCGGGCACGATCAACAAACTGGGGACTCCCGCGCAGATGGAGCGATGGGCGCTCGATCTCATGACGCTGGACAAGATCGGCGCGTGGGCGATCACCGAACCGGACTCCGGCTCCGACGCGCTCGGTGGCATGCGCACGAGCGCGCGGCGCGACGGCGAGGACTACATCCTCAACGGTCAGAAGACCTGGATCACGAATGGTCCCTACGCCGACACCATCGTGATGTACGCCAAGCTCGACGACGGCAGTGGTGAAGAGATGCGGAGCCGAAAGGTCCTGACGTTCGTGCTCGATAAGGGCATGGACGGTTTGGTGCAGGCCGCCCCGATGCGCAAGATGGGCCAACACGGTTCACCGACGGGCGAGGTCTTCTTGAGTGACGTTCGCGCCGGTAAGGATCGCCTCCTCGGCGAAACGGAAGATCCAGTGGGCGGCGGCCGCCAAAGCGCGAGGGACAACTTCGTCGCCGAACGCGCCGGCGTCGCCGCCATGTCGCTCGGCATCATCGAAGAGTGCCTCAAGCTCTCCATTGACTACGCGAAGAATCGTCGACTGTGGGGCACGGCGATCGCGGACTATCAGCTCATCCAACTCAAGCTCGCCCAGATGGAAGTCGCACGCGTGAACGTGCGCAACATGGTCTTCGCCCACATCGAACGCTCGTCACACGGTGCGGTGCCGACCTTCGCCGAGGCCTCCGCGATGAAGCTCTATTCGGCCCAGGCGGCCTGCCAGGTGGCCGACGACGCCATTCAGATCTTCGGCGGCAACGGGTACATCGCGGAGTACCGGGTCGAGCAGCTCAGCCGCGACGCGCGCGTCCTTCGCATCTACGCCGGCACTGACGAGATGCAAGTCATCGCCATCGCCAAGGACCTCACCCGCGACTAGTTCGACGTCGCCTCGAGCGAGGCCCGCAAGGAATCGGCCACGCCGATCCAGCCCTTGTACTCCTGCATCGCAATCGGAGCAGTGTCGAGATTTAACAGCAACGTCGCGCCAAACTCCTCGTGCGATTGGCAGAGTTCCTTGGCCGACGCCACGTAATTGTGAATCGTGAAGACGATCGCGCCACTCACCTCGAGACGACGAAGCGTCTGACGTTCCACCCTAAAGAACCAGTCAGCCAGGTCGCCGTGGGCGCTGCGACGCGCGCTCGTCGGCTGATGCAGCGCCGGAGAGTCGATCAAGGTCCAGTTGAGACGCCAGAACGAACGATCCGGCTTCAGGCGTTCGAAGAACGCGTTCGTCGGTCGACTCAGTTCGACGTCGTAGATCGGCACCGGCCGATGAATGTCGTCGAGCGTCGCGCCGAGCTTGGACGCGAGGTTCCAGCGCGAGGGGAAGCAGACGCAGGCCGCCTGCAGGCGCCACACGTCGGAACGCACGAGGACGCACAGGTCCTCTTGCACCAGTCGAGCGGCCGCCACGACCGGGTGCTCGTCACGACGAACTGGAATGTCAAACTCCGGGTGATGGACCTCTAAGAATTGCGTCACCTCGGCGAGCAATTCTCGACTCCCTTCGTCGCCGTCGGGGTTCGTCGCGACGACGACGTCGAACGCGGCATCGAGCAGCTGTCGCTTCTGTTCGAGTTCGGCGTCGCGCCGACGATCGAATTCGAGCCAATGACCTAAGTCGAGGGGCCGAAGCCCCATGGCCATCCGCCAGCCCTTGGTCTCGAGCGGGATGTACGCGAAGTCGCTCACGGGCGTCCGCGCTTTCGAAGTACGAACCAGTAGACGCCGAACAACGTCACGGGCACGGCGATGACGATCACGCGAGCCTCGGGCAGCACCGAGCCTCGATGGACGTTCACGATGGTCGTCGTCGTTGCGAGGGCCCACATCACTGCGCTCAACTGCTCTCTCCTTTCGACAATCCCTGCACCCCGTCCGTCAATCGGACACCGGCCGCGTTGACTACTGCGCCTTCTTCTCTTGTTGGGCCATCAACGTTTCGAGTCGCTGGAGGATGTTCGATATCGCCTCGTCTTGAGCCATGAGATGCTTTTGGATCTCTTCGGATTCCTTCAACACCGCTTCGGCGTCGTTGTACGTGTCCTCCGAGCGCTTATCGGCGGCGCGGGCCTGGATGTTCTGGCCCACGATGATGATGGGCAACAAGACGAGTTGCAGGAACGAACTCGAAAGCCACACGATGATGAAGTACGTGCCTTGTTTGATGGCGTCGGGAAGCGCGAAGAGGGCGATGATGGTGAAGATGTACGCCATCCACATGGTTCCCACCACCAGCGTGATGCGAAGGCCGAACCGGGCGTTGAATCGCACGAAGGGATTGGGGTGATCAAGACGGCGCAGATCGCGGGTCTTGACCGGCCCCGCGAGTTTGCGCTCCTCGACCCGGGGGTGTCGCACGTACTCATAGATATTTGACATACCGGGATTCTCACACGTTTGGGCTGCGACACGGAACCCGCGTGCGCACAAGAAATCGATTGGTCGCGGCGTGTCGTCGGGACGATGGTGTCGCCGACGCGGTGATCGTCGTCGGCCGACCCAAGCGTGCATGCGAGACTGGCGACGTGGAATTCTCACTCGAGCGGAGCAAGGCATTGCTCACTCGGACGCCGGCGTCGCTGAGTGCATTGCTCGAGGGGCTCGCGGAGGAGTGGACGATGTCCGACGAGGGGCCGGGCACGTGGTCGCCCTATCAAGTCGTTGGTCACATGCTCCACATCGAAGAGTCCGACTGGATGGACCGCACGCGCACCATCCTCACCGAGGGCGAGGCGCGCAACTTCGAACCCATCGACCGCGAAGCGGGATTCTCGCGCTTTGAGGGCTGGCCGATGACCCAACTCCTGGACCGCTTTCGGGCCGTGCGGGCCTCGAACCTCGCAGAGCTGGACAACGTCGTCTCGGCCGACGACCTCGGGCGCATTGGCATTCATCCCACGTTCGGTGACGTGACGCTCGGTCAGCTCCTGGCGACGTGGGTCGTGCACGACTTGAACCACCTCGACCAAATCACCAAGACGATGGCGAAGCAGTACAAAGAGGCGATCGGTCCCTGGCGGGAGTTCCTACCGATCGTCGACGCGCCCTGACACTGACGTTGACCGACAGGTGCTTGCCGCGCGAATGGTTCGTCCGCGTCAGGTCCCGTCGAAGTCCAGCCAACCGGGTCGCGCGCGCCAGTGCCCTCCGCGCTCGAGCAGGTCGAGGACCGCGCGCTGGAGCGACGTGTCGCGGGGCAGGTCGCGCAACGCCGCTCCCGGTCGCTGAAAGATGAAACCGAGGGTCTCCTCGTCGTTGTCGTACCACCCGTCGAGCAACGTGAAGCGCCGCTGAAACTGCATGATGTTGCTCTTGGGATCGAGGAAGTCGGTGAGTTGTGCGTCCAGCAACCATGACTGGCACGTGGCGAGGCGCCGCTGTTCGACTGGCCACAGAGCTCCCAGTACCTCTCTCGCACGGGAGAAGGTCACGTCGAGGTCGTGCGGTCCGAGCGCTGTTCCGTACGGGATGTGGA
>CALGFJ010000171.1 GCA_937881055.1 uncultured Acidimicrobiaceae bacterium
ACCAAAATCCTTAGAGGTGTGAGAATCTCGCAGTTCGCGACCCTTGACATGCCATGCAAGAGGTCATTCAGCGAGAATGTGAATCTTCATCAACCGCGCCCGAGTAAGTGAGCAGAGACGCTCAATTACTCAAGTTTGCCAATTTCAAGGTTCGCTCACCGTGCTGTTCCAAAACTCTCCCGAGGGTACCGCTGTCTGATGACCCTGCTCCCATGAAATGATTGGATTGCGGAGCGTTCCAAGTTTCTCAACTTTTGCCTCAACGACGTCGCCCGGTCGAAGATAGAGCGTTTCCGCAACCGGACTAAAGCCCGCAACACCTCCGATGGTGCCCGTCGACAGGAGGTCGCCGGCACTGTATCCCTGGGGTGAATGGAATGCGACAAGTTGGGCCATGCTCAATTTCATCTTGCTCGTGTTGCCCTTCTGACGAAGATCTCCGTTGACGTAGAGTTCCATTTCAAGATTGTGCGGGTCATCGATTTCGTCGGCGGTTGTTATGTAGGGGCCGATTGGGCAAAAAGTGTCTATGGCCTTGCAGAATGAGAAGACACCGGACTGCATTTCACGCATTTGGATGTCACGTGCGGTGATGTCGTTGAATATCGTGTAACCGGCAATGTACTCGTGAGCTTCTTCGGGGGAGAAGAACTTGCCGGCCTTCCCGATTACAATCGCGACTTCAATCTCATAGTCGAGTTTCTGAGTCAAATGCTCTGGGTATATGACCGGTTCATCAGGGCCGATGATCGCGTCAACGTTTTGGAAGAAGACTATCCCTTTGTGCATCGGGTGAGACCAATTCACGGCTTTCGACTCTTCCTCGTGTTCGGTGAAGTTTCCTGAAGTGTGAAAGAACTTCTTCGGGATGATCGGTGCCCGGAGACGACAGGAACTCAACGCAAACGTGGCACCAGTCTCCCGGCTCTTCTGTCCGAGCTCAAAGTACTCGCGGAGACTGCCGCAATCGAATTCGACAACGACTTCACCTTCAATCCTTCCGACGCGATGATCATTGAATGTGACGAGCTTCATAGTGCCTCCTAAATCGTCCGCCGAGACTGGACGAGTCCAAACTGGCGGGAGCGTTTCGAACTGGTGTTTTGCTCTTAGCCACTTGCTTCGGTGGCGTCGATTATGGACTCAACCGACTTGGTGAGAGCTTCTGCCAATCGCTGTTCTTGCTCGTAGAAACGTTGCGACGGGAGTGGCACCGACACGGCGAACCAGTGGTCGTTCTTCGTTCGGATCGCCTTGCCCACCGCACATATCCCGAGAGTGTGTTCCTCACGGTCGAAGGCGATTCCTGTCTTTCGGATCGTCTCGAATTCCTCTTCGAGTGCCGACCACGTTGTCGGGGTCGATGGCGTCAATCGTTCCAGGTGCGCCGGGAGGAGCGCTTTGGCTGCCGATGGTTCCATGGCCGCCAGGATCGCCTTGCCTGGGGCGGTGCAGTAGAGAGGAAAAGTGGTGCCGATGCCGGACACCGCGCGTAGGCGCCGCTGCGCGATGACTTGGTCAACGAAAGTGATCGTTTGTCCGGTCATTGCGGAGAGATCGACGGTCTCGCGTAACTCGAGACTCAGCTGGACGAGAAATGGATGTGCATCTATCTCGAAGCTTGACCGATTAAGGCTGGCAAGACGAAGCAGCGCCGGTCCCAACTTGTAGCCATCTCGTGCAGTTCGTACGAACTCCTGACGCGACAGTGCGACGACAATTCGATGGACGGTCGAGCGTGACAGACCGGTTATGAGCGCAATTTGCGAAAGACTGATCCCCTTGGAGGACTCTCCAATTGCCTCGAGAATTGCGGCCGCTCGGGAAATGGATTGAACGTCAATTGACTGATTCGGGGCCTTCGGCGTCTTTTCCTGCTCGTTCGTCGTCGTCATGGATTCTCTCGTGTAGATGGACAATCTAATGATTAGTTGACGCGTTCACTTGTGTGTGGCATACTCGGTGTGTCCTGCTAGTCGGGACACATTGTATCACGATTTTGACAACAGGACCTTAGACGGGGGTCTTCGGGCTAAACGAATGAAAGGACGTCCTATGTCACCCCAAATCGATCCAACGAACGGACTCGAATATCACGAGCTCAGTCATCCGTGGGGGCACGGTGTGCCAGCGTGGCCCTATTTCGAGGATGTGAAGATTGAGCGCTTGCACACGATGGCTCGTTCCGGTGTGCTGACCCAAAAGATCACTACCGTGATGCACTCGGGCACTCACGTGGACGTCCCCGGTCACGTCATTGAGGGCACGCCGTTGCTACACGAGATTCCACTGTGGCGATTCTTCGGTACCGGGGTCATCGTTTCCATTCCGAAGGAAAAGTGGGGAGTTGTGAACGCCGCGGACTTAGAGGCGGCCACACCGGAGATTCAACCGGACGACATCGTGATGGTGAACACCGGTTGGCACCACCACTACGGGGACAACAGTATGTACTACGCCTATTCGCCGGGGTTTGACAAGAGTGCGGGCGAGTGGTTCGCCGATCGTAAGGTGCGTGCCGTAGGTACGGACACCCAGGCGCTCGACCACCCATTGGCGACCGCCATCGGTCCGCACGGTCCAGGCGCACCAAACGGACTCTTGCCATGGGCGAACGAGGAGTACAAGAAGCAGACCGGTCGAGCGGTGATCGAGGACTTCCCCGAGTGGGAGCCGTGCCACCGCGCCATCTTAAGTAAGGGCATTGTCGGATTCGAGAATGTTGGCGGTGACATCGACGATGTCACCGGTCAGCGAGTCACGTTCGCGGCGTTCCCGTGGCGTTGGGTCGGTGGCGACGGATGCATCGTACGACTCGTCGCGATTGTGGATCCAAAGGGAAACTTCAGAATTGAAACCGGAGGGAACTAATCGTGATTGTCACTCGATTCAAGGAAGCGCAACCCTATGAGGCAGCGAAACATAACGGTTGTGAAGCGTTTCGTCTTCAAGGCTTGAATGTATCTCCAGCGGACAAATTCTGGGTCGGGATATCTCATTTTGAGCCCGGCGGCGGAGGGGAATGGGACGCCACGGACGCTGACAAGGTGTACGTCGTTCTCGACGGTGAGATTACGGTCGACACCGAGACTGAATCAGTGGTGCTCGGCGTGAACGATTCGGTGTTCATTGGTCCGAACGAACGTCGGCGATTCGTCAACGCAACCAATGAGCCAGCGTCATGGGTTGTCGTCATCGCTCCCAATACTTGACGCCGTATCGAAGACAGCGACATGAAATCTAGGCTCGTAATCACCGCGGCACCAACGGGACCGATCGCCAGTACCAAGGACAATCCGGCGTTGCCGACGCAACCTGAAGAGATTGCAGAAGCCGCGACGCGCGCATACGAGGCGGGGGCGGCGGTCGTGCACGTTCATCTTCGAGATGAGAATGAACGACCCACGGCGGATCTACGGATCGCGGAGCGAACCATCGGTCTCATTCGAGAACAGTCGCCGATTCTCATCCAGCTCTCCACGGGCGTGGGGCTCGACACGCCGTTCGAGGATCGCGAGAAGTTGGTTGAACTCAAGCCTCGGATGGCTACTCTCAACCCCTGTTCGATGAGCTTCGGCGCGGGAGAGTTTCGAAATCCTCCGGCTGGGGTGCGGCGACTTGCCGCTCGAATGCAAGAGTTGGGCGTCAAAGCAGAGTTGGAAATCTACGACATGGGTCACATAGCGGTCTGCCTCTCGCTGTTCGAAGAGGGTCTTCTCGCCGAACCATTGCAGTTCTCAATTGTCATGGGAGTCAAGGGTGGAATGGCAGCCACCGTGGACAACCTCCTCTTCGCTGTTCGCCAACTCCCCGAGGGCGCCGTCTGGCAGGCAATCGTGATCGGCCGTCCACACTTCGAACTGACGGCCGTTGCGATGGCGCTCGGGGGGAACGCAAGAACTGGCATGGAGGACACGTTGTACTTGCGCCGGGGTGAGTTGGCACCCAACAACGAATCACTCGTGGCCCGTTTGGCGGGAGCAGCAAGAACCTTGGAGAAGACGATCGCGACAGTCCAAGAAGCGGAACTCGAGTTCGCGATCGGAACAGATTCCCGCTAGCGCGAACCGTCGTCCTTCGGCAGTTTGATCAAGAGAGCAATGGGGAGAACGTGGCGAAACTGAATTCAACTGAAGGAATTATCTTCGAGCGCGATGTTGCCATTTCAATGGATGATGGCGTCGTACTGCGCTGCGACGTCTTTCGTCCGGACGTCGAAGACCAAGTGCCAGTGATCATGACTCTGGGCCCCTACGGCAAGGGTGTTCGATATCAAGATGGTTACAAGGCAGAGTGGGAATGGTTGATCGATAAGCATCCCGAGCTTGGTGACAACTCAACGTTGTCGTACATGGTGTGGGAGACGGTCGATCCTGAGGTTTGGGTGCGAGACGGCTACGCGGTTATACGCGTCGACGCGCGAGGGGTCGGCCGTTCGCAGGGCATATTGGACAATTTTTCGCCCCGTGAATCGAAGGATTACTACGACTCCATAGAGTGGGCGGCTTCCCAGCCATGGTGCAACGGTCGCGTGGGCCTGTGTGGGGTGTCGTACTACGCCATGAGTCAGTGGAAGGCTGCCGCCCTGCAGCCCCCCCATCTCGCTGCGATGATTCCATGGGATGGTGCGAACGAGCATTACCGAGAGATAAGCCATCACGGAGGAATACTCTGCACCTTCTGGCAGATGCTCTTCAATCTTCGCATTACGAGGATCCAGCATGGCAAAGGTACGAATGGGCTCATGGATCCTTGGCTGGGGGAGCCGGCGGCTGGCCCCGAAACCCTCAGCGAAATAGAACTTGAGGCGAATCGCGAAGACGTCGCCGGGAAGATGAAAGCGCACCTTCTCGACGATCAGTTCCATCGAGATTATTCGGCGGATCTTTCTCGGATCACCGTTCCGCTGCTCTCCGCGGCCAACTGGGGCGGCTGGGGGTTACACCCTCGGGGGAACTTCGAAGGTTTTCTTCGTAGCGGTTCAAAAAAGAAGTGGTTGGAAGTGCACGGAGGACGCCATGAAGAGCTCTTCATGTTGCCCGAGACCGTCGCTCTCCAAAAGCGATTCCTTGATTTCTACTTGAAGGGGATTGATAACGGCTGGGAGGATCAACCTCCAGTATTACTAAACGTGCGTCACCCGGGCGAGGTCTTCGTGAAGCGAAATGAGAACGAATGGCCGTTGGCGCGAACCAAGTGGACGCCGCTCTTCTTGAACTCCGAAGACAAGAGCGCCTCTTGGCAGGCGCCGATGACAGAGTCGAGGTTGGACTTTGACGCAATGGGAGAGGGAGCGACGTTCTTCACGAAACCATTCGAGACAGAAACGGAACTCACCGGACCCGTGGCTGCCAAATTGTTTGTCGCCTCGTCAACCTCGGACGCGGATCTTTTCGTGACGCTCCAAGTATTTGATGCTTCTGACCAAGAGATTTGGTTTCAAGGAACGCTCGACCCATGTACACCGGTTGCTCAGGGCTGTTTGAGAGCGTCTCATCGTCGTCTCGATCCGGCGAGGTCATCGCCCTATCAGCCGTATCACCCGCATGACCAGATTGAGCCATTAGAGCCGGGTGTCGTTTACGAGCTTGACGTGGAAATCTGGCCGACGTCAATCGTGTTGCCCGCTGGGTATCGCCTCGCGGTAACTGTGTCGGGGCGAGACTTCGCGCGCGGGGCGAGCGGTCCGGATGACCTAGCGAATCGGGGTTCGGGACCGTTCTTGCACAACGACCCCGAGGACCGCCCGGCAGAGGTCTTTGGGGGGACGACGACGATCTTCACCGGCGCGACCAGAGCTTCGTACATTCTCTTACCGGTGATTCCAGGGTCGTAGGCCATTCGTGGACAGCGTCACTTCGCCGGCGATGCGCGTTGCCGTACTCGGCACTGGGCTCATGGGTGCCCCAATCGCCCGTCGCCTGCACGCTGCTGGGTTTGAGGTTTCGACGTGGGATATCGACCCCGAGCGCGGGAGAGCTTTGGCCGATTTTGGACTGGTCACGTGTGCCAGCGCCCGAGAGGCCACCGAGGGATCGGAGGCAGTCGTCACCATGCTTCCCGACTACCAAGCGACCGTGGACGTGATGGCTGGGGAAAACCGTGCGTTGGAGGGCTTCGGCGGACTTTGGATTCAGTCGGCCACGGTCGGCTTGGAGGGAACGCGCCTGCTCGGTGCCTTGGCCGAAAACGCGGGTGTCGCGTTCGCAGACTGCCCCCTTTTGGGCACGAGCGGAGCCGCGGATGAGGGCGCGTTGACCGCCCTTTTCTCGGGGCCAAGTGATGCCCACGAACTGAGTCGAACAGTCCTCGAGGCCTTCTGTGCGCAAATACTCTGGCTAGGCGATTCCGGTCGAGGAAGCAGTTTGAAGTTGGTCATGAACGGCTGGATTCTGGGTTTGACCACCCTTACTGCTGAAGCAATCGCGCTCTCGGTTGGATTGGGTTTCGAGCCGGCAACGTTCCTCGAGATGCTTCGTGGTGGCCCCTTTGACGTAGCTCAGGCCCATCTAAAAGGATCGGCCATGATTGGAGAGAACTTCGATGCCTCTTTGCCACTGCGCTGGGCCGCGAAGGATGCGCGGCTAATCGTTGATGCGGGCCATGAGGCGGGAATCGATCTGTTGGTGGCTGACGCGGTCGCCAGACATTTCGAGCGTTCACGTGATGCAGGTCACGGCGACGAGGATTACTCGGCGGTGTGGTATTCCCTTCGTCCGTCGACGACGTAGCGCGCTACGTCGACGTCAGAACAATTTCGTAATGACTCACCGAAGGCTTCTCGACGTAAAACGGCATGAGAAGGTCACGGAACTGTTCGTACAGCGGCGAGTTTCTGAAGACCTCGGTATGTGACTCGAGTGAGGCCCACTCAACCACCAACTGATAGCGGCTCGCCTTCTCGACGCACCGCTCCAAGCGTGCATTTTGCGACCCCGGTGACGCGCGGAGCAAGAGGATCGCTTCTCCAAAGGCGGCCTCGAACTTCTCGGTCTGACTCGGATCGACCTCCAATATTGCGTTTTCAATCACCATGTTGGTCACCTTAACCCTTTCGCCCTCAGTCGCGATAAGTACCTCCGTGAAGCGATTCATCAATGGAGGCACGGACTTTGGGAATTTTCCACTTGACTTGACAACCTCAGACATCCTTGGTATCTTCTTTCAGGACACTATGTACTGCGATGCGGGACAGCGTGTAATTGGGGAGGGATTTATGGGGGACTCTGCGAACGTGAAACCCGGTGACTTCACCGGCCGAAGCGTTGTCGTAATCGGAGCTACCGGCGCACTGGGCAGCGCGGTGGCCATCGAACTTGCGTCGCGCAACGCTTTCGTGACTTTGGCTGGTGCCGGCACCGAGAAGTTGGAACAGCTGGAAAAGGAAATCCTGGCGCGAGACGGAATGGCTCACAGCGTGAACCTACGTCCCGATAGCGAAGAAAATGCCACCAGGATTATCGAGAGTGGGATAAGTCGATTCGGTTTCGTTGACGGCCTCATCGTCGCAAGTGGCACCAATCGAGTCGCGGCGATCACGGCCATGAGTGTCGACCAGTTTGACGACGTGATGGACGCCAACGTGCGCAATACGTGGTTGATTTGTCGTGCCTTCGGAGCAGAACTCTTGAAGACCGGACGCGCCGGCAGTGTGGTGCTTGTGACTTCGACCCGTGGATTGCTGGGACTCGGCGCGGGTTACACCGCGTATTGCGCCTCCAAGGGGGCCGAGAACCTCCTGACGAGAACTCTGGCCGCGGAATGGGGACCATCGAATATTCGTGTCAACGCCGTGGGCCCGACTGTCTTCCGGTCTGACTTGACCGCGTGGATGTACACCGAAGAAGAGAACGCGGTCAAGACGCGAGAAGGCATGCTGTCACGGATCCCCCTGGGCCGACTCGCCGAGCCTGAGGACGTCGTGGGACCGACCCTGTTCTTGCTCGGCAACGAAGCGGGATTCTGCACCGGCCAGATTCTGTACGTTGATGGCGGCTACACGTCGTGCTAACAATGGCTGAGCAGTGGACTTTGCCCCGTGACGCCCCCGTGGCCGTGCTCGGCGCCGGACTGATGGGTCACGCCATTGCAGCGATCTTCGCCTCTCAGGGGTACGCCGTCACGTGCGTCGAACCAGATGACGAGGCGCGGCGCTCGCTCGATGCTCGAATGCATGAAGTGCTAAGCCAACTCAACGCCGTCACTCCGGTTGCCCAGGCCGTAACGGTTGTGGAACACGTGTCCCAGCTTGATCGCTTCACGCCTTTGGTCATCGAAGCGGCGCCTGAACTGTTGGCTCTTAAACAGAATCTATTGCGAGAAGTCGCCGAGACGTGTCCCACCGCAGTCATCGCGACGAACAGTTCGGTGTATCGAGTTTCTGACGTCGGTGCCCTGGTCGAAGATCGTTCCAGGGTCCTGGGCACGCATTGGTGGAACCCTCCGCACCTCATGCCCTTGGTGGAGGTGATCCAGGGTGCCGAATCGAATCCAACAGTGGTAAAGGGAATGATCACGTTGCTCGCTTCGCTTGGCAAGACACCGGTGCACGTAAAGAAGGACACACCAGGTTTCATTGGGAATCGACTTCAGCACGCGATGTGGCGTGAAGCCATGGCGCTGGTGCAAGAAGGCATCTGTGACGTTGAGGCGGTCGATGTCGTGGCACGAAATACGCTCGGGCTCCGCCTCTCAGCGATCGGTCCCATCGAGAACGCGGATTATGTCGGTCTCGATCTGACGATGTCGATCCACGAATACGTCTTTCCAGCGTTGAGCACCGCGCAGGAGCCGTTGGAGGTTCTCCAAGATGCGGTTCGGCACGGAAAATTGGGTGCGAAGACTGGTTCTGGATTGCTGTGCTGGAGCGAAGGGAGGCGAGAAGAGACGAAGAGACGCATTGACGAGAGGCTAAAGGTTCTTCTTGCTCTGCAGTAGTTATCGATGCATCAAATAGGGGAAAATTTCCAAGTAATCAAAAAAGGGGGACAGGAATGTCACAACCAAGAGTAGTAAGTCGTATGGGTGGTAAGTCAAAAACGAGGTCGCGTCTATTCAGCTTCCTTACTCCGATTGTCGCGGGTGCGTGCTTGCTGCTGGCGATTCCGGTGATGGGCACGTCAGCGGCCTCGGCAGCGTCGTGGACGCCAGGTACTGGGGTTCCGAACCCTTGTATCGCAGCCTCCAGTTGCACGTACGGTTACATCGTCGCATCCGCAGTGCCCGCGCTCGTCTCCATGGGCAACGGCGTCGAAGCGGAGGCCACGCACCTAGGCATTGGCTACACAGTGCAGAGCATCGGTTTCAACCCGAGCCAGCAGTTGACGGTGATGGACAACATGATTTCGCAAGGTGTTAGCGCCATCATCACGTCGCCGCTCGACGTTGGATCGATTCAGGCCGGTATCACGGCCGCGACGAATGCAGGAATCCCGGTCATTTTCTATGACGGATCTACAGGTTCGGCCGCCAGCCCAGGATTGACGCTCAACATCATCAACTTGGATCAGAATGCCGGGGAGTACATGGTCGGACAAATCGCGGCCAAACTCAAGTCGGAGCACAAGAAGTGCGCCCTCGGCCTGGTCGACGGCATCACCGCGGTACCCGCGTTGGACCATCGCGACCTCGGTATGGCCGCCGGAGCCAAGAAATATGGCTGCAAGGTATTGAGTACTCAGACTGACACTGCGGACACCGCAAGTGCGGCTGCCACCATCGCAGAACAGTGGAGGAGCCAGTACGGCAGCAAGATGACGGGCGTCGTCTCGTACAACGACGACGCTGAAACCGGTGTCTACGGCGCGGTAGCCGGAAGCAAATGGAAGCCCGTTCTGGTGAGCTTCAATGGAGAGACCACCGAACTGAAGCTGCTCGCCGCTGGCAAGGTCTTCGAAGACGATGCTCTGGCGAACGCAGTGATTGGCGAGGGCATGGCGTGGGGTGCATATCAAGTTCTACAGGGCAAGACCGTCCCCGCGACTGTCCAGTCTCCTTACTACTTGCTCACCAAGAAGAACGTAAAGTCCTTCACTACCGATGCGATCATCTTGGACAATCCCGTTGGCAACATTGGGTTCCAGCAGGCTGGAGGCAATTACCTATTGACTGACTCGCGGTTCAAGAGTTAATTGATGCCTGAATTGGGAATGGACTTCGCTGATAGAGCCGCTTCGACACTGCATTCGCAGACTTTCTTGGTCGCGAATGCAGTGTCGAAGCGCTTCGGCGCGGTGCAAGCACTCAGTGATGTGAGCCTCGAAGTTCGGCCTGGCGAGATCGTGGGACTCGCGGGAGAGAATGGCTCTGGAAAGTCGACACTGGCCAAGGTGTTGACCGGCTTGATCCGGCCGGACAGTGGCGAGATCTCGATCGATGGTCAATCCGTGACTTTCTCGAATCCGGGCCAGGCTCTCGAACTGGGTATCGCCGGGGTCACCCAAGAAGTGTCGGTCGTGCCTCTCCTGAGTGTCGCTGAGAACATCCTGCTGACTCGCAAGAGGCGCTTTTCGTCGATGTACACCCAATCCCAACTCGCGAGAGATGCGCAGCCGCTGCTCGACCGGGTGGGCTTGACGTGCAATCCCCGCGCGCAATTCGCCTCGCTGAGACCGGGCGAGTACGTGCTCGTGGAGATCGCCAAGAGCCTCGCTCGAAATCCCCGGTTACTCCTGATGGACGAGGTGACGACCCGAATCGGTGGTCGTGACGCCGACCGGGTGTTCGAGATTATTCTGCAGCTCCAATCCGATGGGGTATCGATCGTGTACATCACGCATCGTTTGGAGGAGATCTTGAGGCTTTGCGACCGTACCGTCGTGCTGCGCGATGGACGACTCGTCGGAGAAATCTCTCGCGCTGACGCGAGTGGCGAGACGATCTCCAGGATGATGGTGGGCCGAGACGCCAGTCCCTATCAGCGGCCAGCTATTGCCGAGACTGGGACGCAGCGATTGGAGCTCCACAAAGTTCTGGTGCCCGACATTGTCGGAAGTGTTTCATTCAACGTGAGGCCGGGAGAAGCGGTCGGCCTCTGTGGTCTCGTCGGATCTGGCCGTACGGAGATCCTTGAGACAATCGCGGGGCTGAGAAAGGCCGAAGGGGGAGAGATTCTCGTTTCGGGGTTCGCGGTCAAGCCGGGTTCCTTGACCACCGCTCGACGAATGGGCATATCCTTCGTCCCCGAAGACCGACACAAACAGGGACTCATGATGGAGTCGCCAATTCGGTTGAATTTCTCACTCGGTCGATGGAGGACGCTTCGATTCGTCAGCCGAGTCCAGGAGACCGCGCTGGCCAGGCTCTACGCGCACAAGTTCAATATGCGACTCATCGAGTTCGAAAGGAAAGTGTCGACACTTTCTGGTGGTAACCAACAGAAGGTCATGATCGGTCGGGCACTTTCATCCTCGCCGAAGGTCCTCTTGCTCGACGAACCAACTCGGGGAGTGGATGTCGGGGCTCGAGGCGAAGTGTTTGAGATGATCAAGGAACTCTTGGAAGGCGGAATCGCCATCGTCCTCGCGTCCTCGGACATGGTCGAACTTCGTGCACTCAGTCACACGATCATTGTCTTGCATGATCGCCAGGTCGTTGGAGCATTGACCGCGGAGGAAGCGACGGAAGAGCGATTGGCTTTCATGATGAGTGGAGGAATCTGATGGCCGAAGATGTAAGCGTCACCGCGGTTGGACCGATGGGGCAGAACGGTCGAGCGCTCAACTCGCTGAAGGGGGCGATGAGCACGTACCGGGGGGTAGCCACAGTGCTGATACTTCTGCTCATCGTGTTCGGATTCGCACAATCCTCCTTCATGACCACCTCGAACTTCCAAAATATCGTGTCGAGCAACGCCATCCTCCTCGTCATAGCGGTTGGAATGACGTTTCCAATGCTGGCCGGCGGGTTCGACCTGTCGGTGGCCGGGACGGACGCCTTAGCCGGCATCCTGCTTTCGAAACTGCTTCTTGCGGGCATGCCAATGGTGGAAGCCATCGGCATAATCATCATCAGTGCCGTGGTGCTCGGCGCCATTACAAACGGTCTATTGATTGGCTACTTCGGCGTCAACTTCTTCATCGTGACGCTCGGCACGCTGACGATAACTCAGGGCATATCACTGCAAATCACTGGCGGAAACGACATCACGATGTACAACGAGAAGTGGTTACTTCAGGTCGCCAATAACAACGTCTTCGGATTCCCGATCCTCGGTTTGGTCGCTTTGGCGATCCTGATTCTGGGCATTCTGGTGCTGCGATACACCGGTTTCGGACGGATGGTGTATTCGGTGGGCGGCAATCAAGAAGCGGCACGACTTTCGGGAATCTCCGTGGCGAGGGTCCGACTGACTACGTACGCAATCTCTGCTGGCCTCGCGGCTCTGGCGGGGATGCTCGAGGTGGGACGGCTCGCTTCCTCGGGACCCACGACCGACTCGACGATTGAGTTGACGGGCGCCGCGGCGGTGTTGATTGGAGGCGTGGCCTTCGGCGGCGGCGTGGGGACTCTGCTGGGGACATTCCTTGGCGTGGCCTTCCTGGGCGTACTGCAAAGCGGACTGCTCATCTCTGGGATCTCGTCATATTGGCAGGGCATCATCACCGGCATCGTCTTGATCGCGTCGGTGACCGTTGACCGCATGCGGGCGCGACGAGCCAGCACGAAGAAGTTAAGACAAACCGGGGAGGATCAAGCTCCCACGGTTTCCGACACCGTATTGCCAATTCCAGGGGAAGGTATGTCATCATGAGCCAAACAGATGCGTCGTTCGAAAAGTGGCCCATGAGGTTTGGGCCCGAAACACCTCCGCCCAGTTATGACCGTGAGGTCGAATTCACCGACATGACGTGGGACCGTGACGTCATGATCCCGATGCGCGATGAGGTTCGGCTGTGCAGTGACATCTATCGACCCACGTCCGATGGAAAGTTCCCCGTTTTGCTGGCGTTCGCTCCTCACAACAAGGATCTGCAGACGCCCGACGCCACTGAACGGGCTCCCTCGATAGGTGGACAGCCGGCGTGGTCCGCCTGGTGGATGGGCGCTCAGGAAGCCGGCGATTCGCGTTTCTTCGTGGGTCGGGGCTACGCGCATGTCGTGGTGAACGTCCGCGGTGTCGGTAAGTCCGAGGACGGCGGCGACGTCCATGCTCCTTGGATGGGTGGTGAGTATGACGTCTACGACGCCATCGAGTGGGTTGCCGAGCAGCCGTGGTGCGACGGCAACGTGGGCATGATCGGAATCTCGGCCTACGGCGGCTCACAATACAGTGCGGCCAAGCTTCATCCGCCACACTTGAAGGCCATCTTCCCCTACGACCCGTGCTCGGTATGGGGAACTCCGATTACCGGCTTTCGCGGTGTCTATCCTGGCGGGGTTTTAACCCCCTTCTTCTACATCCTGGATCAACTCGGCATTCCGCACATGAATCGAGGGAAGCCTCCGTTAGAACTGGACCCGGTCACCGAGACGCGCTGGCGTGAGGCGATGGACAACCCCGACTATCGGATGTATCTCACGATGTACAACCTTCTGACCCAGCGCGGTGAGCACACGCCGTACATGTTCGATCTGCTTCTCAATCCCTACGACACCGTTGAGAGCGTCGAAGCGAGCGAGGAGGACTTCTCGAAGGTCGACATTCCGATGTACACGGGAAGTGGCTGGTACGGGTACTCGTATAAGTTGCACCTTCAAGGCTGCCAGGACCTGTTCACCCGGGTCAACGCGCCCAAGAAGATGATCATCACGGGACCAGCCCACCTGGAACGGCCGTGGCACGGCTTCCATAGCGAGGTCCTTCGATGGTACGACTACTGGTTGAAGGGAATCGACACCGGTGTGATGGATGAACCGCCGGTCAAGTACTGGCTGATGGGCGCCAACGAGTGGCGTACCGCCCAGGACTGGCCGCTTCCGGAGACACGTTGGACGAAGTTCTATCTCGACAGCTGGGAGCGACTGCGCACAGAGCCCTTCGCACCCATGAGCCGTGATGGTTCCGAATCGCCGGACGCCTTCGTCCAAATGCCGCCGACGCAGACGAGGGACCTCGCCAGGCTCCGCTACATGACCGATCCGCTGCCTCACGACGTGCACATCGCCGGCCCGAGCGCCTTGTACCTGCACGCCAGCATCGACCAGACCGATACCAATTGGATCGTGACCCTGAAGGATGTCGGTCCCGACTTCTCGGTGCGCACCGCGCGCGAGGGCGAGACCGGCATCCCCGACGATCTTCGCGAGCGCGAGCTCGTGCGGGGCTGGCTCAAGGCATCGCATCGCGAACTTGACGAGACGCGTTCCACACCGTGGAAGCCGTGGCATCCCATAACACGTGAAGCACAAAAGCCGGTCGTGCCCGGCGAGATCAATGAATACGCAATCGAAATACTTGCCACGGCCAACCTCTTCAAGGCCGGTCACCGCATCTGCGTGGAGATCTCCAGTATGGATATGCCTTCGGGAACCGCTGGATTCACCAACGTTGAGTACTTTCCTTACCATCTGGGTAGCAGCACGACGACGCTTCACAAGATTCACCACAGCCTTGAGCACCCTTCGTATCTGTTGCTTCCGGTGATTCCGGATTCTTGAAGTTCTTTGGTGAAGCGTTCTCAGCCACGGGACCGGTCGGATCTCATGTCTTGTGCGCGTGACGTAAAGGGAAGGGACGTATTCGAATGTTCGGGTTGAATTGGGAGACTTCTCCACGGAGATATCAGATGCGCACGGATGAACACGTCAAGATACCGGTGTCGGCAG
The DNA here is from genome assembly GCA_937881055.1 of uncultured Acidimicrobiaceae bacterium. Taxonomy (GTDB): domain Bacteria; phylum Actinomycetota; class Acidimicrobiia; order Acidimicrobiales; family RAAP-2; genus RAAP-2. The sequence goes on from CALGFJ010000171.1 coordinate 14,767, forward strand.
GACATGAACTGGACGCGAACGTCTACCGTCCCGATGAGGAAGGAAGTTTTCCGGTAATTCTCTCGCCTTGCCCGTATTTCTTCGACGATCAAGTCGCCCCGCTTCGACCGGTGGGCTTCACGCACTTGCGCGGGCACATGGAGTCGGGGGATCCGGTCTTCTACGTACGTCGAGGCTACGTGCAAGTGCTCGTCAACATCCGAGGAACCGGTCTCTCCGGGGGCACGTTTGACAACCTCGGCAGCGGAACCATTGATGACGTGTGCGACGTCATTGCGTGGCTGGTCGAGCAGCCGTGGTGTGACGGCAACATTGGGATGTTCGGGGCCTCCTACTTCTCATTGATCGCCAATCTCGTCTCAGCTCGCGCGCCCGAGGGGCTCAAGTGCGTGTTCGCACCGTTCGCGTGGACCGACGCGTATCGTGACCGTTTCTACCACGGCGGAATCCTGAATCACGGCTTCACCCAGGCCTGGTTCGCCACGCTCCCGGATACCACGTTCGGACCGGGTCTGAAGGCGAGTTGGGAACCGGAGCGTCTTGAAGAGGCCCTCGACGTCGCGCGACACGATCGCGAATTGAACGCCGTGCCGTTCTTGCGAAAGGTCTTGGCCGAACCCGACGAGGGCGGGCACCGCACGATCCTGGAGCTTCTGCTGCAGGGCGTCGACAGCCCGTATTACCGTGAACGATCGGTCGACTACTCAACTGCTTCGAAGGTGCCCGCGTACTTCGGCGCCTGCTGGGGCGTCTACGGCAACCATCTGCCGGGGGCCTTTCGCGCCTTCGAGAAGTGGAAGGGACCAAAGAAACTGACGATCGGTCCGCCGATCTACCTGGATCGTCCGCTGTACCAGTACGCCTACGAGTCACTGATGTGGTTCGACCACTGGATGAAAGGCGTGGAGAACGGGATCATGGACGAGGCGCCGATCAATCTGTTCGTGGAGGGAAGCGGCGGGGAGTGGAGGACGGCGCAAGAGTGGCCCTTGCCCGAGACCCGTTGGACGCCGTTCTACCTTCACGAAGATGGCATCCTGAGCGAGCACGAGTTCTGGCCGAATGAAGCGCCCTCCACGTACGTTGATTCCCCCTACGAAAGAGGAGAACTGCGATTCGTGACACCGAAGTTTGTGGAGGCGACGGAAGTGTGCGGCCCGGTCGCGCTCAAGCTCTTCGCTTCATCGACGAGCCCGGAGATCCTCTGGTTCGTGTCACTACTAGAGGTTGACCAGCACGGCGTCGAGCGCCTGTTGACTCGTGGCTGGCTCCGCGGCACGCATCGAGCTCTTGATGAGGCTCAGTCACGGCCCTACCAGCCGTATCATCCGCACACCGAGCGCGAGGCCCTGGAGGTGAATCGCATCTATGAGTTCGACATTGAGATCCGGCCCTACGCCATTCACATGCGTCCCGGCACGCGCCTGGGGTTGCGAGTGAAGAGTGTGGATGACGAAACGCCGGCCAACGCGCTTCAAGCGATTGCCATGGGTCATATTTGGAGCCCCGAGAGTTCGCGCGTGAGTGTCTATCACGACGGCGATCATCCATCAGCACTGCTGTTGCCCATTGTTCGGGGAAACAGAATCGGTACGTTCATGTCCGGTGGCGTCCAGGAACTTCCAGGCTGATCGACGGTAGTGGGATGCCCAACGATTTCGGTTCATCGACGAAGATGGAGGACCAAAGCATGACGAGCGGATGGCTGGGGCTTGAGGGTAAAGGTGTGCTGTTGGTCGGTGCGGGGGGCATTGGGAGCGCCTGTGCCAAAGGTTTCGCTGACGAGGGCGCCAAAGTGTTATTGGCCGACCTCGATGCCGATCGAGCGCGCGCTGTGGCCGAGACTCATGATTTAGAGCGCAACGGCGGGGGCTTCGTGGCTCTGGACGCGACCGACGCTTCGGCTTGTCGGGCCGCCGTGCAATTGGCTCAAGAGCGATTCGGAACGCTGAGCGTACTGGTCCACTGCGTCGGCATCAACGTGCGCAAGCCGGTCTTGAACCTTGATGACCGGGAGTGGACCAAGATCATCGAGCTGAATCTTTCGAGCGGCTTTTTCCTTGGTCAAGCGGCAGGGCGACTGATGTGCGAGCAAGGTGGCGGCAGCATCGTCTACTTCTCATCGGTATCCGGGCTGCTCGCTCACAAACTTCACTCGCCCTACGCCGCCAGCAAAGGCGGGATGAACCAGATGATGCGCGTTATGGCGGCAGAGTGGGCAATCGAAGGGGTGAGGGTGAACGCCATCGCACCGGCCTATACGGAGACCGAGTTGACGCGGGAGTACCTGTCGCAACCCGGCGTGCGCGAGAGCCTCGAGCGAGCCGTACCTTCGGGACGCTTGGGAGTGCCCGAGGACATGGTGGGTCCGGCCCTCTTCCTCGCGTCGCATCGGTCAGATTACGTCACTGGACACGTCCTCTATGTCGACGGTGGTCGAACGCTGGTGTGAACATGGCTTCTTCAATCGGGGCCGGCAAGGAGGTCGAAATGCGTGAGGGACAGATCGTTTGGACGAGCCCGGTGTATCCGCGGTTCGCGGGAAAATGGGTGCTCGTTACCGGTGCCGGGACGGGCTTCGGATCAACGATCGCCGAACGGGTCGCGGCGGAAGGCGGGAACGTGCTCGTCCACTACCACAGTTCGTTGGATGGTGCCGAGAGGACCGCGGCCGCGGTTCGTTCGTACGGCCGTGAGGCAATAGTCTTGCGGGCGAATCTGCGAAATTGGGACGAAATTCGCGCACTGGCCGAAGATGCCTTCACCCAGTCGCCGGGTGTTGACGCCCTCATCAACAACGTCGGGGACATCGCTACAGAGCAGAAGTCGTGGTTGGACATTGATGAGTCGATCGTCTCACGAGTGCTCGACGTCGACATCAAAGGGACCATGCTGATGATCCATGAATTCGGCATTCGCATGCTCGCTCGGGGTAGTGGCAGCATTGTCAATATCGGCTCGACGGTGGTCGTCAGGGGTAGCCCGCGAGCGCCCCAGTACGCCGCAGGAAAGTACGGGATGATCGGCCTCACCAAGTCCTACGCCGCCGCCCTTGCGCCGGTGGTTCGAGTGAACGCGTTCGCCCCAGGGTTCATGCAAACCGAAGGAACCCTGGCCCGTGACGATTGGAACCATGGTCGTCGCGAGAAGCTCATCGCAATGACACCATTGGGTAGAATTCCCGCGCCCGAAGAACTGGCCGCTCCGGCGCTCTTCCTGGCTACGGAAGAGGCCGCACACATGACCGGGGCGTACATGCTCTGCGACGGCGGCTACAGCATGATCGGCGCTTGACCAATGGAAGAGCAACGAGAGCAAGCAGTCCTGCGCGGTCGATTGCCGTGGTTGACGCCAGACCAACTCAACCAAGATCAGCGAAGGGTGTACGACGCCATCATCGGGGGACCCCGATCAAAGGGCCCGCAGGTCTTC
>CALGFJ010000172.1 GCA_937881055.1 uncultured Acidimicrobiaceae bacterium
CCCGAGCGGCTCGGGTGACGGTGCGCTGAGAAGTCGAGTGGCCTTGCGACGCTTCACGAGGATTTGAATCGCGTCGGGATGGATCGACGAGGCGATGATGACGTCGGCCTGGGGACCCTCGGCGATGCGTGAGGCCAGCTCGGCGTCGAGTTCGCCGCCCACCGCGATGATCCCGCCGAAGGCACTCTGGGCGTCGGCGTCGAGCGCCTTTTGGAACGCGTCGGTGAACGTGGCACCGACGGCGGCGCCCGAAGCGTTGGCGTGCTTGATGATCGCGACGGCGCATTGGCCGGGCACGTCGGATGCGAGCTCGTGCACGAGTCGCCACGCCGCGTCAGCGTCGAAGAGGTTCAGGTACGACAGCGCCGAACCGGCGTGTTGGGTGACGCCGTCCCACCACGGCGTCGTGCCGGCGAAGCGGTAGCGCGCGCCGGTCTGGTGGGGGTTCTCGCCGTAGCGCACGAGTTGGGCGCGTTCGAGCGTGAGGTGCAGCGTCGAAGGGATGACGGCGTCGGCGTCGGACGGTTGGTCTCCGATCGACCCGCCACCGTCGAGCCACGCGACGATTTGTGCGTCGTAGGCCGCAGTGTGGGCGAAAGCCGCACGCGCCAGCGCGTGGCGGGTCGCATCCGAAAGCGTCCCGGTCGAGACGAGCTCATCGAGGACCGGCCGATATTGGCTCGGACTGGTGAGCACGCCCACGTGCTCGTGATTCTTCGCGGCGGCGCGCACCATCGAGGGGCCGCCGATGTCGATCAGTTCGATCGAACGATCCGACGAGAAGGGGTAGAGGTTGCTCACGACGAAGTCGATCGCCGTGATGTCGTGGGCGGCCAACGCCGCGAGGTGCTCGGGCTTCGAGCGGTCCGCGAGGATCCCGGCGTGCACTCGCGGGTGCAGGGTCTTGACGCGACCGTCGAGCATCTCGGGAAAACCGGTGACGTCGGCGACCTCGAGGTGCGCGATGCCGGCGTCGCGTAGCGCCGCGGCCGTGCCGCCCGAGGCGACCAATTCGACGCCGTGGGCCGATAGGCCCGTCGCGAGTTCGATCAGTCCGGTCTTGTCCCAGACGCTCAATAACGCCCTCATCTATTCCTCCAACGTTCCCGCGATCGAGGAGGGCTCTCGGCCCTCGCGCATTGACGCCATCACCCTACCGACCACGAGCGGGTACAACGCCCGCTCGACCGCTTTGATGCGCTCGTGCAACGTCTCTTCGGTGTCGTCGGGCTCGATCGGGACGCGACGTTGGGCGAGGATCGGTCCGTCATCCAGCGCCTCGGTCGCGACGTGCACGGTGCAGCCGGTCTCGGTGACACCCGACGCCAACGCTTGGGTGACGGCGTGCCAACCCTTGAATGCCGGTAGCAGGCTCGGGTGGGTATTGAGGACCCGACCGGGGTAGGCGACGTGAAATGAACCGGTCACGATCGTGCCGAAACCGGCCATCGCCACCAGATCGATGTCGCGAGACTTCAGAGCGTCAGTGAGTTCAGCCGTGAATCCC
>CALGFJ010000173.1 GCA_937881055.1 uncultured Acidimicrobiaceae bacterium
GACGACGACGACACTTCCCGCGTCCATCGTGGCGGCGGGTAACGCCTACGCGCGACATCTGATCGGAGCGCAGCCCATTCCTCCCGAGGCCCGTGAAGTCACCTCTCTCCCAACGCCGCTCGCTCCGAACGGTGATGTGGGGGAGTCGCCGGAGGTTCGTCAGGTACATCACCTCTATATGCTCCCGTTGTCCGTTTCGGTAGATCAGTACGTGCGCGCTCATTTGTTGAAGGGCGAGAAAGTCACCGAAACCGGCACCGGAACATCGCCGAACGCCAACCCCGTCTACAACCTCGGCGTTTCTCTCACCTGCGTGAGCCCACACATCACCTACTGCGGCATCTTTTACCAGACGACCGAAGCGAAGAACGGTGAGCAGGAGTTGCGCGTCGACGTGCAAGTGATCTACCTGCCGATTCTCCACGTAAAGATGCCGACCGAGGGCGTCGTCACCCTCACGGGCTACGGCAAGACCTCATTGATGAACGCGTCCAGCGATCCCTCCACGGTGGTTCTGACGCATCATCAAGCGCTCACCTTGCGCACGGTCATTGCCGGCTTGAAGGACCTGGGATCGAACGGCATGTGCATGGAGGACTCTTTGCTCTTGAAGATCACGATTGTGACGAATGGCAAGGTGGTCTGGAGTGCCACGGCGGACGCTTGTCCCGGTGCCCTGACGATCACGTCGGCCAAGACGAATGTGATCCTTGACAATCGGGCCTGCTCGTTCTGGCACGTTGTTGACTCCTTCTTCCCGTCTGGTACGGCCGTGGCGACCAAGACTGGAAGCAAGTACTGCAACGCCCCGCAGTACGGCTGAGTCGATTCGTGCAACCCTCGTCGTTGTTCAATCGAATGTGGCGACGGCGAGGTGATCAACTGCGACGAGGGGTCCGAAGTTCGGTTCTCCTTCAATGGGAAGCAACATGATGAGTGCGGCGACCGAGACGACAATCGCAATGATCGTCAACTCCCCTCGATATCCCAATACGGTGATGAGGATCGCGCCGAGGGCAATGGACATGGTCTGCGGCAATGACGCAATGAGGTCGAAGGCGGAGAAGGCCCGTCCCTGGAGATCGCCCGGCGTTCGCAGTTGCAAGAGCGTGTAGGCACCCACTAAGAGGGGCGGCAACGCCAACCCGAAAACTACGCCGCCCATCAGGACGAAGACAAGTGAGCCGCCCTCGAGCAGCAGCGACCCAACAACGATGCCAATGAGACCGATACCACAGAGCCATCGTTCTCCGACACGCCTCATCGCTGGTGCCGACAACGGTCCGCCGATGAGCGCCCCGACACCCTGAACCGCCATGAGTACGCCGATGAAGCTCGGGCTTCGATGTAACTCGTCGCTCGTGATCGCGAAGATTGCGGTCTCGAGAAAGCCGATGACGCTCAGCGCAATACCGAGTGAGATCGCCATACGTCGAAGTATTGGCGTTCGAGCCACGTGATGGAACCCCGCAGAAATTTCGGTGAGAAAGTGCTCCGGTAAACGAACTGGCTTCTCTTCTCTAACGTGCAAGGCGAGGACCGAGAATCCCGCGATCACGAAGGTGGCCGAGTCCAACACGGCGATCCAGTGTCCTCCGACGATGACGAAGAGACCGGCGCCGGCCAGTGGTGCGACGAGTCGCAGACCTTCACGAACCGTGCGCAAGAAGCCGTTCGCGTCGCCGAGTTGCTCGGGGGGCAACAGCACGGTCAAGAATGCCGACTGGGCCGAGCCGATGAAGTTCCCCGCGAAGCTATAGAGGAACATCGTGGCGTAGATGATCCAGATGTCTGACGAGTTGTGAACGAAGAGCAGCAACATCACGAGCGCGGCGCTGGCGAAGTTCACGCAAATGAGCGTCGGGCGCCGCCTCACGCGATCGACCACCATGCCGGCGATTGGCGAGAACAGTGCGGCCAAAGGGAAGAACAGGAACGTCAGTCCGGCGTCCGCATTGGAGTGCGTCAGTTCCTTCACCCAGATACCGAGGGCGAGGAACATCGCGGTGTCACCGAAAAGCGAGAAACTCTGACCGATGAGATAGACACGGGCGTCCCGGGATTTGGCGAGGTCGCGCATCGTCATCGTTGGCTCCCCGGAAGTCGCACAGGGTAGGTGAGCATCAGGGCTTCGACTGGAAGTGACTCTTCGGGTCGAATTGACGAATCGGAGATTCGGTCGAAGAATCGATTGAAGATTCCCAGGATTTCTTGCGTGACCGTTTCAAGTTCGGCCGGAGTCACCCAAAGGATCGTCTCGATGTTCTGCGACGCCTCTTGCCAGACCCTGGGAAAATTCGTCTTCGTGGTTATGTAGTTCGAGAACCGATTCATTGCTCGTTCGAAGACCATCCTTTCGAGACTCTTCGCGGCCACACTCGCTTCAGGATCCTCCGTCACGTCGCTGAATCGCATGCCGACGTTGGCGATCTTCCAGGGGCGAAGACGTCCAGGTCCCGTGTCCGCCTCTTCGACGAAGCCGTATTTCGCTAGTTGGCGAAAGTGAAAGGAACACGTGGTTGGCGATTCGCCAATTAGTTCACCGGCCGCCGTTGCGGTGAGTGGTCCCTCGAGTGCCAGGGCCTCGAGCAATGCCAGACGAACCGGATGGGTCAGGGCCCGAAGGGTCTTCGGATCGTTGACGTCGCGCAGCCCCGATCGTGCGTCACTTCGTTCGATTGGAGGATTTTCAGTGTGAGGTTCTTCGTCAGTCATGGTTGGAGCGTACTCTATCGAGAGAAGTCTGTCGAGAGTTGTCTATTATCATCAGTTTGGGATCGCCCGGTAACGTCGAACGTGCATCACCACTGAGAGCTCCGGGTCCAATATCGCGTGAACTCGAGGTTCAATTCAACGAAAGGGAACCGCGTGGAGAAGCGCTTGGTAACGCGATACGCGACACAATCGGCCGCCGCGGCCGACGAGAATCAGAAGCGCATCGAAGGGGTCTTTGAAGAATTGTCGCAATCGAAGCCGGACGACGTGAGTTACATCGTTCTGCGCCTCGCGGACGATTCGTTCCTTCACGTGTCGTTTCACAATCACCGCGACGATGAGACCAACCCGATCTCGTCGACCGCGGCGTTCGCTCACTTCCAGGACGGTCACGAGAGTCGCCGTGAGGGCGCAGTGAATCAACAGACCGCGACCCTCGTCGGTTCGTACATCTCCGAAATCGGTTAGTTGACGCGAGAAGCCCGTCAATCGATGTCGATACCGCGCCAACCATGATTCCCCTGTCCGTACTCGATCTCGCGACGGTGGCGACCGGTTCGACGCCGGCACGAGCGTTCGCCGAAACGACCGCCACGGCAATCGAGGTCGAGCGACTGGGTTACAAGCGACTCTGGGTGGCGGAACATCACGGGATGCCGGCCGTCGCCAGTTCCGCGCCGGCCGTCCTGATCGCACATATCGCGAACGCGACTTCGACCCTGCGAGTGGGTTCGGGCGGCGTCATGTTGCCAAACCACGCACCGTTGGTCGTGGCCGAGCAGTTCGCGACGCTCGAAGCGTTGCACCCCGGTCGCATCGACCTCGGTTTGGGACGCGCACCGGGGACCGATCACGTCACCGCTCGAGCGTTGCGTCGCTCTCTCGACCTCGGTGCCGATCATTTTCCGGATGACGTCGTAGAACTCATCAAGTATCTGTTGCCTCATGAAGGCGCGCCGACGCATCCCTTCGCGAATCCCGGGAACGGCTATTTGCCAGAGTTGTGGCTGCTTGGTTCTTCGACGTTCAGTGCACAGTTGGCGGGAATTCTCGGTTTACCGTTCTCATTCGCGTACCACTTCGCCCCGGCACAGTTGGAGGCGGCTCTCGCGACGTATCGAGCGAATTTTCAACCTTCGATGGTCCTGCGCGAACCCCACGTGATGGTGGCCGCGTCAGTCATCTGCGCTCCGAGCGACGAGGAGGCGACGTGGCTCTCCGGATCGTCGGCGCTCAGCATCGTGCAGATGAGAACTGGTCGTCCCGGTCAGCTTCCCTCGCCGGATGAGGCCGCGGCGTACCCCTTCACGCCGATTGAAGAGGCGATCGCCGCCGAAGCCATGTCGACCCATCTCATTGGTGATCCGGACACGGTCGCCTCGGGGCTCCATCAACTGCAACAACGAACGGCGGCTGACGAACTGATGATCTCGACTCGAGTTCATTCACTCGAAGCTCGCATCGAATCCCTTGCGCTCGTGGCCCGGGCGTGGGGGATTAGCGAGACGTGAGTGGCTCGTTCCGTCGAATGACGTCGCCGCGACGATGAACGCGGTCGCCTCTGTAGTCAGCGACCGTGACGGGTTGACTGACGAGTTTCTGCGCTCGGCGTGCATCCGAGCGGCGTCGTCACCGTTGAAGGGCGAATCGAACGACGTCGCCGACGGCGTCGGTTTCGACCAGGAATCCGTCGTGTCCGAACTCCGAGTGGATGACGTGGACTTCATTCTCACCCGGCAACAGACGCGCGATCTCCAATTGTTGTTCCAGCGGGTAGAGGCGGTCGCTGGCGATGCCGGCGACCGTGACGCGCGCGCTCACTGCGTTCAATGCTTCCGCGACGCCGCCTCGTCCACGACCGACGTCGTGATGGTTCATGGCTTCACTTAGTACGACGTAGGAGTTCGCGTCGAATCGTCGAACGAGCTTCTCGCCCTGGTACTCGAGGTACGACTCGATGGCGTAGCGACCGCCGCGGAGCGGTTCCTCGTCCTCTTGGGCCTCGCGCGCGAACCGAACATCGAATTCGTGCTCGGTCCGGTAACTGAGTTGGCCGAGTCCTCGCGCGAGCGAGAGTCCGACCAACGGGTGACGACCGCTGAAGTAGTAGTCCCCTCCCGCGAACGCGGGGTCGGACTTGATCGCGCGGATCTGGAGCGAACAGAGCGCGATCTGTTCGGCGGATGAGGCCGCGGAGACGGCCAAGATAACGGCCCGTTCCACTCGTTCGGGGTATCCCACGCCCCATTCGAGCGCACGCATCGCGCCCATCGACCCGCCGATCACGGCGGCCCACGTGTCGATACCGAGCTCATCAGCGAGTGCCACTTCGACGGCCACCTGGTCACGAATCGTGATTATCGGGAACGAGGACCCGTACGGGGCGTTCTCCAGATCCGGTGACGACGGTCCGGTGGTCCCCTGACAGCCGCCGAGCACGTTGGGGCAGATAACGAAGTACTGGTCCGTGTCGAGTGGCGCCCCCGGACCAATGAGCCCGCCCCACCAACCGGGTGACACGTGGCCCGGTCCCGTGGGCCCAACGGCGTGCGAATCACCCGACAGGGCGTGCAATACCAGTATTGCGTTCGAACGTTTCTGGTTCAATTGGCCCCACGCTTCGAAGGCCACCGTCACGCTCGGCAATGAGACACCGCCCTCGAGGACGAAACCCTGGTTCCCGTTTCCCTTCAGTTCGACGAACTGACGTTGACCGGGGTCATCGCCGATCTGCCACGTGCCCGGGATCGGAGTTGGGCTCACGCGTCCTTCGCCGCACCAAACCCGGCGTCGAGGTCCGCGAGGATGTCCTCGATCGACTCGAGCCCCACCGAGAGTCGCACGAGATCCGGGCTCACGCCGGTCGTCGTCTGCTCATCTTCGGTGAGTTGTGAGTGCGTCGTCGAGGCCGGGTGGATCGCGAGGCTGCGGACGTCACCGACGTTCGCCAAATGACTGAACAACTCCAGACCTTCGATGAACTTCTGACCGGCGCTGAGTCCCCCCTTGATGCCAAAGGCGATGATTGAACCACCACCACGAGGGAGGTAGCGCAGTTGACGCTCGTGCCAGGGACTTGACGCGAGCCCGGGGTAGGCGACCCACGAAACCTCATCACGCGCTTCCAGCCAGTTGGCGACGACGACGGCGTTTTGCACGTGGCGCTCCATGCGGTAACTCAGCGTCTCGAGACCCTGGATGAAGAGGAACGAGTTCAGCGGGGCGATCGCGGCGCCCACGTCGCGCAGGTACTGCAGTCGAGCCTTGAGCACGAAACGCGCGGGGAAGAGCGGCGCCGGTAGTTCGGCGAACACCAGACCGTGGTAACTGGGGTCCGGTTCGGTGAACGCCGGGAAGCGACCGCTGGCTTCGTAGTTGAACGTGCCACCGTCGACGATGACGCCACCGATCGACGTTCCGTGCCCACCGATGAACTTCGTCGCTGAATGTACGACGATGTCGGCGCCGTAGCTGAGCGGTTGGGCCAGGAAGGGCGTTGCCAAGGTGTTGTCGACGACGAGGGGGATTCCGTTGTCGTGCGCGACCTTGGCCACACCCTCGAAGTCGAGGACGTCGCCTTTGGGGTTGCCGAGGGTCTCGGCGTAGAACGCCTTCGTGTTCGGTCGGATGGCGCTTCGCCACGCCTCGATGTCGTCGGGATCGTTCACGAACGAGACCTCGATGCCGAGTTTGGGCAGCGTGTAGTGGAAGAGGTTGTAGGTGCCGCCGTAGAGCGACGCCGACGACACGATGTGGCCACCATTTTCCGCCAGGTTCAAGAGCGTGATGGTCTCGGCCGCCTGGCCACTCGCGACGGCGAGGGCCGCGACGCCGCCTTCAAGCGAGGCCACGCGATCTTCGAACGCGGCCTGTGTGGGATTCATGATGCGCGTGTAGATGTTTCCAAGTTCTTGGAGGCCAAAGAGCGCCGCCGCGTGCGCCGTGTCGCGAAAGACGTAGCTGGTCGTCTGATAGATCGGGACGGCCCTCGCATTCGTCGTCGGGTCCGGCGAGGTGCCTGCGTGAATCTGTCGAGTTTCGAATCCCCATTCCGGCACGATGCTCTCCTTATTTTTGCCTCGTTGGCGCAATGTCACGAACGAGATGTGAAGTTGCATTTATAACAAAGACGATGGATTTAATCAAGTTTATCCGGTCGTGACCTGACACCGGTCGCAAATATTTGTCTGACGACTTCTTACGGGTGCCGTGATCGCTCGACGTGATACTTGAGATTCGAATCTTCCGGGTTGGGTGGGCCGGAACCTACGTTCGCAGCGACTGCTCTTGGCGATCCGGTCTAGAGATACGTCGCTTCCGTTCCGTAATGTCAACGACCACGATTCCCACGCCGATGATTACGGCATGAATCGTCGCCAGAGAGAGTTTCGTCAACGATGAATGCGTGACGTCTGGATTGGCGGATGTCGGTCCGGCAACCTCTCGACTTACCAACGGTGACTGCGTATCCATAACGATCTGGTACATCGGTTCAAGAGGGGGCGACGGTGAAGGAACGACGTCGTCGATGGACCGCTCCAGTTGCTCGCTCACGTCGCCACCGTGCACCGCGGTCAGCATTGGATTGATGCGCACGACGCGAGAGTCGCGAGTGACGAATCCCAGGGCGACGATCGACGTCGCTCGAAAGCTCTCAATGACCGTCAGTGCGTCGTCGGTCGCGTTCGGTGGATCGGACGCGTCAGTCGACCACCGTGCGACCAGGGCTCTTGGTTGTGGGGTCCCCTTCGTCCCTTGGGGCAGCCGTGGCGATTGGCGTGGGGATGGAGGACCGACCACGACCGTGCAACTTCACGG
>CALGFJ010000174.1 GCA_937881055.1 uncultured Acidimicrobiaceae bacterium
ATCCGGCCGCGATCTCCGTCATGGAGTTGGTCCCGTTGTTCGCGACCCAGACGCGTCCGCCGATGTAGGTGATGGCGTTCGGTTCACTGAATCCGTAGCGAGCACCGGACAGCACGGCCACGAGAGCGCCGCTCGAGACACTGAACTCGGACACCGTATTCCCGGTGGTGGCTGACGTGCCGAGATTCGTGACCCACACGTCGACGCCGTTCGACGCGATCGAGGTCATGACGTTGAGTCCGTAGTTCTTGCCCTTCACGAAGCGCATGAATTTGCCCGACTTCGCGTTCACCTCGGTGAGTGAATTCGTCCGGTCGTTCGCCACCCAGATGTGGCTGCCGTCGGTCGTGATGGCGAGGGGGCCGTCAAATCGGTAGGCGTTACCCTTCAATACCTTCACGAGCGATCCCGACCCGGCGTTGAGTTCCGCGACGGCATTCGTGTTGCTATCGACCGCCCAGACGTGCGTCGAATCCGAGGCCAACGCGTTCACCTGATCGAGTCCAATCGACGAGACCTTCACGTCCGTGATGAGCTTCCCGGTCATGGCACTGACTTCGGCCAGCGTGGTGCCGCGCAGGTTCGAGATCCACACGTCGACGCCGTTCGACGCGATCAGTCGGGTCCCGTGCAACTTGTAGGTCGAACCCTTGATCACGCGCACGAGAGCGCCGGTCGAGGCGTTCAGCTCGGTCACTGAGTTCCCTGCGTCGTTGGCGACCCACACATTGGTCCAGTCATCGCTGAGATGCGCGGGACCATCGAAGCCGAATTTTTTATTCTTGAAGAGGTTGACGACGTTTCCGGTGCTGGCGTCGAGTTCGGTCACGGAGTTGCCCGCGCTATTGACCGCGAAGACGTGGGCGCCGTTGGAGCCCACGTCGGTCACGGCGTCGAAACCATAGGCCGCACCCTGGACGATCTTCACGGTGGGAGTACTCGTCGCTGAGGCGTTCACGGCGCCGACGAGACCGCTCAGGGACACGGCAAAGGCGATGGTCGCGCGTAGTGGAAACTTCATCGGTATCTCTTTCGGGGTGTGTGGGGCCACCGAAATGCTCGTCGGTGTGGCCCGCTGAATTCACGGGCTTGCGTCGTCTAAGCGTAGGGCATGCTTCGACGCAGATGTCATCGGCCAAGACGGTGCGCGCCACGCACTGGTATCAGTTTCCGACGCGATGTCCGAGATTAGCCTTGTGCGCATGACGAAATGCGGTAGCTGATGCACGGTTTCGACTCCTTCCTCCATCACCTTTTCGGTTGGACCGGTACGTTCAACGAGCCCGGCAGTTGGTACGGCTTCTGGTCCGGCTTCGCCGGTGGATTCGGCATTTTGACCATCGTGATAATTGGCTATCGCAAGATCAACTGCCACACCCAAAAGTGTTGGCGCATTGGCCATCACGACCTCGTCGTCAAGCACTCGCCTGACGACCCCGGGACGACGTATCGCGTCTGTCGCCACTGTCACCCGGAAATACAAGGCAAGCGCTTCTCGCGAGAGGAACTCCATCAAATGCACCGTGATCACGTCGAAGGGAGCACACAATGACCTGGTGGGATCGATGGGTATGGCCGGCCGGAGGCTCTGGCGGCATTCCCGGCGACATCGTCGCCACACTCATTTGGGTGATTCTCGCCGCAATCATCACGGTCATCGCGTGGCCGCCGCTACGTCGACTGTTGTGGAAAGCGCTCGGTTTGCACGCGTTGCACGCGAAACTCGACCACATCATCCTCGAGCACCCTTCAATCGCGAACGAGATTCCCGGACTCGCAGCTGAGTTTCAGCCCAAGCGACAGACGTTGCCGGGCGCGACACCTGCGACACCGCCAAGCGCACCAAACCCGCCGAGTTGAGTTCGCACGTCGTGCTCGATCATCGAAACACGATTCGTCAATCTGGCTGACGCGGATTGAATCGAGCAGCAGATTGTGAAGTCTCTGCCGTCAGTTCGACACCAAGATTGATGCGGTTCAATCGTTGTTGCGATTACCCACCCCCCGTGTAGTGAAAGCCTCGAGGGCAACTCATTGTCGTGACAATCAGCGGGGACACTTCCCACCAGGGGCCACTCAAGTGGACGTTGCAGGAATCCTGCGGCGGCGGATATCCATTCAGATATACGAGACCCGCGTAACGCACGCCTACGCCGGTCATGAACGACACCGCCGCACCTTTGCGAGACGGAAACCGGTCCACGATGACCTCGACTATCTTTCCTACGCCGGGAATGTCACGGAGCGGGCCCACGAGTGGAACGGGGCTACCCGAACCGCTCTCGGAGATCGCAAACTTCACGTCGGTGGACCATACGGCACTGTTCGCATTCACCTGGTACGGGTGAGCGGGGCGGTTATAGAGATGCCAGCCAACGATGAGTGCCGCGACCACGGCGACGAGTAAGAAAATTCCAGCTACGCGGCCGCGTCGCCATCGGGCCACGGCCGTCGCCGGGTGCCTCTTTCCCTCTGTGGGGTGGCCGACTTCATTCGACTGGCTCGTCATGGAACCAACCGTAACCTCGACGAGTCCACGGGCTCGGTCGCGCGAGGTGCGTCCGGGGAGGTCAGATCTGGCCCGTGCAATAAGCGTCGCTCAGCAAGAATGAACGTAGGTCCAAGATGAAAGAACCGTGGTTGAGTGTCGCCTTGTAATACAGCGCATTACTCAACTTGCCCTCATGTCCGAGCCGCTCGATCGTTGAGAACGCTGACGAACCCCGCCCGATCTCGCACTCGTCGGCCACCCAGGGCGCGAGTAGTCCAAAGGGAGCAGGGATTGTCGAAACGACAGCGTTCTCCGCGTTCACCGCAGCCAACGCACGCTCTAAGAGAGTCCGGGCGTGGGCCGCGACGAGTGCCGGATGCCGGAACGTCACGTCGGTTAAGCCGGAGGGGCTGACCGCGTAGAGCACGAGCGGCGTCGCCGAGCAGGCGTAACAGCCGAAGGCGTACGAAAAGCTGTCGTCCCCTGTAGTGAGCAGTACATTCTTGCCGACGACCTCCGGGATAAACCCTTCGTTGTCGTCGAACACGTACGTATCCTTGGGGTGCTTGGAACTCATGTCAACCACTTTGTCGTAGCGGTTGTACGTCTTGTTGTAGAGGTAGATCACCGGCACCTCACAACAGTGCGCACCCCCGGTGAATCCCTCGACCATCACGCTCGGGTACTGCTCTCGTTGAAAAGCGATGACGCACATGGCGTTGATCTGAGAATCGTTGGTAAACGCGGGTCGCGGCAGCGTCCAGCTCTGCCCATCACGGGACATTTTCAACACGCCCTTGAAGGGCATACCGAAGTCGAGACCACTGGCGGGTGCC
>CALGFJ010000175.1 GCA_937881055.1 uncultured Acidimicrobiaceae bacterium
GTCCCGGACCATTCCAGCCGGGCTCGAGTGGCATTGATCATTTGGTGAAGCTGCCGTGTCGGCCCTCACCGGACATGAAACGACCGACGTGCTCGCGCATGTCGGCGCGCAGCGACGTCATGCCGTGGCTGAGTTCGATCGCGATCGCGTCGGCCTCGGGGAGTCCGATTCCTTCGTACATCGAAAGTCGGTCCTCTCGCATACAGACTTCGGGGAATGCGGCGATCTCTTCGGCCAAATCCAGCGCGGCGGCGCGCGCGTGGCCCCGTTCGACGACGCGCGTCACGAGTCCCATGGCGAGCGCCTCGGTCGCGCCGACCGCCCGACCGGTGAGTATCAGGTCCAGTGCTCTCCCTACGCCGATGATTCGTGGGAGTCGGACCGTTCCGCCATCGATGAGTGGAACACCCCAGCGCCGACAGAAGACTCCGAGCGTCGCGTCTTCTTCCATGACCCGTAGGTCGCACCACAGTGCGAGCTCCATTCCGCCGGCGACGGCGTAGCCGTCGATCGCGGCGATCACTGGTTTGGAGAGCGTCATTCTCGTCGGTCCCATCGGGCCGTCGCCGTCACTCGTCACCCGATTGGATTCCGGGGTGCCGATGGCTCTCAGGTCGGCCCCGGCGCAGAACGTCCCACCCTCGCCGGCTAAGACGGCGACCTTGGCGTCGTCGTTGTCTTCAAACTGGCGAAAGACGTCGGCGAGGGCGGTGGCGACGGCCCCATTGACAGCGTTTCGCACTTCGGGACGATTGATCGCGACCACCAACGTGGTACCGATCAGTTCAACGTTCACGGGATTCTCGCTCATCGACCCAGCCTGTCACGTGACGGCGAGGATGTCACGGGTTGGTCTCCGTCGTGCCCGCGGCGAATCCGCCGCTACGACGGGGGAGGGGCGGCGCTGCCCGGTGGGAACCGACCCGCGCCGGGGCTGAGTGCGCTGACGTGGCGATGGATCTCGTCGAGCAGGTCCGTCGCCTTCTTCACTTCCTTGGTCAGGGTCGTGTTCTCATCCAACAACGCTCGGATGTCATCGGTGTTCTTCACCGTGTGGAGGGCGATCTCCGAAGCGATGGAATCCGTGCGCTTGGCGGCGATGAGCAACGCGGCCGCCTGCACGCCCGCCAACATAGAAAGGAAGAGGTTCAACAAGATGTACGGGTACGGGTCGAACGCCTTGTGGTGGATCACCCGTTGGAGAAAGTATGTATTGCCGGCCGCCCAGAGGATCATCACCGCGAAGAAACTGAAGACGAAGGGCCACGAGCCCATCACGTTTCGCATGCGGTCCGCTGCTCGCTCGCCGAGCGTGAGTTCTTCGTGCTTTCTCACCCCCGGGTGCAAGTGCCAAAACGTGGGCCATCCGTCATTGCTCATCGTCAAATCATTCCACCGAACGTGGATGATTTATGGAACCCCCACGAGTGAACTCAAGGTCTCGCGACTCGTCCAATAGCCTTGGGGGACTGACACGACACGAGGGCAACGTGGTCCTCGTCGAAAAGGACAACTTGGAGTCATTGCCAACGAATGCGCCACTGAGCGACGTCGTCGTGGGGGTGCTTCGTACCCTGGGACTGGGAGAGGCGTCTGAGGTCATCTTCTCGACCGACTCGAATCCCGGTCGCGTCAGCATCGTTCACGGCACGACCGCCGACGTCATCTGGTGCGATGAATCCGGCGCGGAGTCGACGACCACGAGTCAATTCGCCACGGCGCTGAACCTCAGTCCCGTCGCGGGCGACTGGGTGAGCGTGCGCGACGGTTACGTCACCTCGGTGTCCCCACGCACGACCGAGCTTCGACGCCCCGGAGCGACGCCCGGCGACGTGCAAGTGCTCGCCGCGAATATCGACGTCGTCCTGGTGGTGCTACCCATTGACCGGGAATTGAACATCCTCATGCTCGAGCGACTCGCGGTGATGGCCTTTGACAGTGGCGCCCGGCCCGTCGTCGTCCTCACCAAGTCCGACGGCTCCCACGTCGTCGAAGCGGTGGTCGAGGAGGCGAGCGACGCCGTCCCGGGCGTCGAGGTGATGACCACGAGTTCCGCGAGCGGACACGGTATCGAAAAGTTGCGCGCGATCCTGCACCAGGGGGTGACCGCCGTGATGCTCGGAGCGTCGGGCGCCGGCAAGACGTCGTTGCTGAACGCGCTGGAAGGCTCGAGCGAATTGACTGCTTCGGTGAGTCGTAGCGGAGAGGGCCGTCACGTGACCACGACGCGGCGCCTGTATCGACTCTCGAGTGGCGGGGTGCTCCTCGACATCCCGGGCATTCGATTGCTCGATCTCACCATCGGACAACAAGGCCTCGACGACGCCTTCGCCGACATCACCGAATTGGCGCGCAACTGTAAATTCTCGGATTGCGCGCACAGCGGTGACGACGGTTGCGCCGTCGAAGCGGCGGTGGCGAGCGGCGAACTCTCGCCGCGTCGCCTTGAAAGCTGGCGCACTATCCGTGACGAGATGATCCAACAAGGGGTGAGTCGCGACCAGGAAGTGTCCGCGCGCAAGAAGAAGGGGCGAGGCGCGAAACCGAAACCGGTCCCGTCCTTCGACGACGAAGATTAGGCGCTACGACGTCGAGCTCGGGTCGGCGATCTCGAGCGCGAGGAGCGGCGCCGACGCCTTGTTGATCGATTCCTCATACTCGAATTCGGGCTGGCTGTCAGCGACGACACCTCCTCCGGCCTGCACGGTCGCGACGCCATTGCGCAGCGACACAGTCCGAATGGTGATCGCGAAGTCCGCGTTGCCCGACAGCGAGAAGTAGCCCACCGCGCCGCCGTACGGGCCGCGATAAACCGGTTCGAACTCGTCGATGAGCTCCATCGCGCGGACCTTGGGCGCGCCCGTCAGCGTGCCCGCCGGGAAGAGGGCGTCGAAGGCGTCGAAGGCGTCGAGGCCCTCCTTCAGTCGGCCCTCGACGTGTGAGACGAGGTGCATCAGGTGTGAGTACCGCTCGATGTGGGCCAGTCGGTCGACCCGTACGGTTCCCGGCGTCGCGACTCGGCCGACGTCGTTGCGGCCGAGGTCGACCAGCATGACGTGCTCGGCGATCTCCTTCTCGTCATGGAGGAGTTCTTGTTCGAGTTCGAGATCCTCTGATTCATTGACGCCGCGGGCCCTCGTCCCCGCGATGGGTCGATAACTGACGAGCCCGTCGTGGACGCGCATCAACATTTCCGGTGACGCCCCCACGATCTGTGTCCCGCCGGAATCCAACAGGTACATATAGGGAGACGGGTTGAGTGCGCGCAACACCCGGTAGAGCGTGAGGGGATTCACCTGACTCGGACGTCGGAACTGCTGGCTCGGGACGACCTGGAAGACGTCGCCGGCGTACACGTGTTCCCGCGCTCGTTCGACGACGTCACCGTAAACCGCGCCCGTGAAGTTCGAGAGCCCTTTGGCGATCGTGCGTATGTCAATCGTCGAACGCTGACTCGGGGCCGTCGCGACGAGTCGTTCAGTGGCCGGGTCGCTCGGCGGCTCGGCACCCAGCAGCACCTCGACGATCGCCTGAAGTCGCGCGGCGGACGCTTCGAAGACGGTGGTCGGATCGTCTCCTTCGTCGATCACCGCGTTCACGACGGCGGTCGTCGAGTGTTGGACGTGATCACAGATCAGCACCGCTCCCGGGAACGAGAAGTCCACGTCCGGCCACATGTCCTCTACCGTCTCTCGTGGGAGGCGTTCGAGTCGACGCACGTAGTCATACGACACGAAACCAACTGCGCCACCGAAGAAATCGGGGAGGTGTCGTGGCGCGTAGGTGCGGTAACGCCCCAGGATGTCACGAAGCGTCTCGAGTGGAGCGAGCGAAGGATCGCCGCAGTCGGTGCCTTCGACGACGGTGGCACCGTCCTTGGTCGTGACCCGCCAGCGACGATCGAGGCCGATGAATGAGTAGCGTCCCGTCGCTTCGCCGAGTGAGGCACTCTCGAGCAAGAAGATGGCGCTCGAGGCGAAGCGTTGATAGAGCGAGACCGGCGTCTCGCGGTCGAGTTGGAGCGTCTCAGAGACGGGCACGACGTTGAAGCCCTGGTCGACGAGCTCGAGATACGACGCGAGGTCAGTCGGCTCCATTGGTAAATGTTAGTTACTGGCCCGGACCTAGAATTTCGAGATGAGCGCCGCCCCGTCGATTCTCGTCGTCGACAACTACGACTCGTTCGTCTACAACCTGGTCCAGTACATGGCCGAGTTGGGGGCCGAGGTGACGGTCCTTCGCAACGATGAGGTGACGACGACCCTCGTCGCTTCGATGGCGCCCGATGGCGTCTTGGTGTCACCGGGGCCCGGACACCCTCGCGACGCCGGGAACTGTGTCGAGATAATCCGCTACTGCGCCGAGCACGCCATCCCGATGTTTGGTGTATGCCTGGGTCACCAGGCGCTCGGCGAAGCGTTCGGCGCGACGATTGACCGCGCCCCGGAACTACTCCACGGTCGCTCCAGCCTCGTGGAGCACGAGGGGGTCGGAGTGTTCTCGGGCGTCGCGAACCCTCTCGTCGTCGGTCGCTACCACTCGCTCGTCGTCGAGGACGAGGGTCTGCCGACGGAATTCACGGTGACGGCGCGGTCGCACGGGCTCATCATGGGAATGCGCCACCGCACGTTGCCCCTCGAAGGTGTGCAGTTCCATCCGGAGTCGGTCCTCACCCAAGACGGCTACCGGATGCTGGCGAATTGGCTCCGGGAGTGCGGCTCGAGTGTCGCGGTGGAAAAGGCCGACGCCCTCTCCAAGCGGATG
The DNA here is from genome assembly GCA_937881055.1 of uncultured Acidimicrobiaceae bacterium. Taxonomy (GTDB): domain Bacteria; phylum Actinomycetota; class Acidimicrobiia; order Acidimicrobiales; family RAAP-2; genus RAAP-2. Next base: position 4,765 of record CALGFJ010000175.1, read on the forward strand.
GACGCCGTCCGGGCCGCGTTGCCACAGCCCACGCATTGAGCCCTCGCTACTCGACGATTGGTGCTTGCAGCCCCGTTCGCGAGTTGTTGTGGATCCGGTGGCGTGACGCCTGGACGAAGATGATGAACGCCGACGGCAGCATCACGAAGCTGGGAATGGCGAGTGGTGGTTGGTGGATCAAGAATCCGTAGACCAGCCACCCGAGTGACGTGAGACACGCCAGGCACCAACTGATGATCGAGACCCCACTGAGGTCCTTGGGCCGGATGACCAGTGCGAGTTGTGGCAGGTAGATGATGATGGAGCTGCCGACCGCGACGGTCGCCAAGACCCATCGCAAGTCGTGGAACGAGCCCGCGAAGGTGGCGAGAATCGTGATGACGGTCACCGTGAGATAGCCGATGACACTTCGCGCCATCTTCTCTTGGCTCTGGGCGGCGAGGAAGGCCACGATCAGCGACACGGTAATCGCGGGAACATTGGCGACGAGTTCGGCCGTGACGTGAAAGATGAGGCCGTAACAGAACCAGATCTGGGAGACGAAGGCCGACAAGATCCACGTCGCCAGCGACACGCCCTTCGCCCCGGTCGTGCGAATGCGATTGGCCTGGGCGAGGCACTGAAGAATCGTCAGCATCGGCGCGACGATCCCGAAGGTTCGCGTGATCGTTGACGTGGCGATGATCATTGAGTGCTTCTCTTCTGGTCGGCACTCGCAGTGAAGAGCTCAAATTACGAGTGTTACGCAGACAATTCTATCGGCGTCGCAATTTCGCTAAACGAATCGACTACCGACACCAAATCGTGATTCGACGATGTCGCCCTCGATGAGTTCCACCTTGTACGCGGCCGGTCCGGTCACCGGATCGACCTCGGCGTCGGACACGACCGTCGTCGCCTCGATGCCTTCGTACCAAATACCGACGGTGTTGTCGGTCGCGTAGGCCAGCGGTGAGAGAACCTCGCTCTTCATGAGCTCGTGCAAGAGCGGACGACGCTGAACTTCGGCGTCGTAGTGGACGCCATTGGCGTACGGCAAGAAGCCCAAGGCGTTGGTGACCGGTTGGAGAATCTGACCGAAGGAGTCGGTCGTACCGCCGAGGTGCCAACACAGGCTGCCGGCCGAGACGCCACCCAGGATCACGCCCTGTTCCCACGCACGTCGCATCGCGGTATCGATGCCGTGCAGTCGCCAGAGTGCGAGCAAGTTGGCGACGGAACCCCCGCCGACCCACACGAGGTCGCTGCCGCAGAGACGCTCTTCCGGATCGTCCGACGGCTGTGGGAAGACCTTGAGTTCAGTCACGTCACAACCGGCCGCGTTGAACGCTTCGTAGGAGATCGCGTAGTACGTGAGATTGTCGCCCATCGCGGTATTCACCAGACAGACACGCGGTCGATCCTTTCCGGTCGACGTGAGGGCGTCGATCAGCATGATGCCGAGTCGCCACGACATTTGTACCGGTCCGTCAACGAAGCCGCCGGAGGTCGCCAAGATTCGGGGTGTTTTCACCCATCTGTTCTAGTCCACGGACAAGAGAACTCCGACCCCGAGGGCGTTACTCTTGAGTATTCGAACGTCAATCGATTTTCCCGAGGAGTGTCATGGCAACGAGTGAAGCCCAGATCGATGAACTAATCGACGACCTGGTGACCTCTTTCCCACCGAAGGAGACTGAACCGGTCAAGTTCTTGGGCGAGCAGTTCGACCGCGGTCTCGCGTGGGTGCACTTTCCGCTCGGCGAAGGCGGACTTGGCGGCACGCCGTCGGATCAGCTCTACGCGATGCGCACGCTTTCGAAAACGGGCGCGCCCTCGGCCATTGGTCGCAACGTCATCGGCTACGGCATGGTCGCACCGACCGTCGTCACGCACGGAACGAAGGAGCAGAAAGGCCGATTCCTGCGCCCCCTCTTCACGGGTGAAGAAATATGGTGCCAACTGTTCTCCGAACCCGGTGCCGGATCCGACGTCGCCGGACTGGCCTGTCGGGCGGAGAAAGACGGGGACGAATGGCTCTTGAACGGGCAGAAGGTGTGGACGACCTTGGCCCACGTGTCGGCCTTCGGACTCCTCCTCGCTCGCACCAATCCCGACGTGCCCAAGCACCGCGGCATCACCGCGTTCCTCGTCGACATGCGCGCCCCCGGGGTGGACGTTCGTCCCCTCTTTCAGGCGACCGGTGAGGCCGAGTTCAACGAGTGCTTCTTCAACGACGCGCGCGTGCCCGACACTCAGCGTCTCGGTGGTGTCGGCGAGGGTTGGGGTGTCTCGATCACCACGTTGATGAACGAACGCGTGTCGATCGGCGGCACGGTGCCCCCGCGCGGCTCGGGGTTGATCGGTGAGGCCGTGAAGATCTGGAAGAAGCACTGGACCGGCCGGGTGGACGCCCACGCCATGGCGGTGCGCAGTGAGTTGATGCAGTCCTGGGTGCGAAACGAAGTCGGCCGACTCACGAACTGGCGCGCGAGTGACCTGCGCAAGGCCGGCACGCCCGGTCCGGAAGGTTCGGTGGCGAAGTTGGCCTTCGCCGAAGAGAACCAGAAGACCAGTGAACTCTGCGTCGACCTGATGGGCGCCGAAGGAATGCTCTACGGCTCGGCGTACCCGCAGATCCGACCGACCGAGTCGGCGATGACCGGCGGCGACATGCGAAAAGCCTTCATCCGCATGCGCGCGAATTCGATCGAGGGTGGTACTAGCGAAGTGATGCGCAACATCATCGGTGAGCGGGTTCTCGGACTCCCGGGCGAACCCCGCAACGACAAGGAAGTTTCTTGGAAGGACGTTCCCCGGAGTTAGCTATTTGTCGACGAGGTGCGCGGCGAAGAAGGCGAGTGTGCGCGCGTGTGCGTCGAGTGCCGCGACCTCGTTGTACGCGTCGGGTCGCGCGTCGCAGTGGAATCCGTGCTGGCCCTCGGCGTAGCGCACGATCTCGGTCGTTGTCGATGACGCGCGCGCCGCTTCACGCAGCGCCTCGACCTGATCGACCGGGATGCTCTGGTCGAGGTCACCGTAGAGTCCGAGCCACGGGCACCTGAGATCAGCCGCGAGTTCGAGCAACGGAGGGAAACCGAATCGACCGGTGGCGACGCCGCCGCCGTAGAAGCTGGCCGCCGCGCCGATGGTGCCCAGGGTCGCCGCGAAGAACGCCACGGTCCCGCCCATGCAGTAGCCGACCGCGGCGATGTTTCGTGAGTGAAAGCCGAGCGTGGCGAGAAGATCCGTCGTGGCATTCAGGTCGTTCGTGATGCCCTGCTTCGTCAGGTTTGCCATGTAGGGCATGGCTGACGAGAAGTCGTCGTAGGGAATCTCCGGTGAACCCTCGCGATGGAACAACTGTGGCGCCACGGCGAGATAGCCTTCGTCGGCGAAGCGGTCCGCGACGCCGCGAATGTGGTCATTCACGCCGAAGGCTTCCTGGAGGACGATGACGGCCCGCGTCGCGTCGGTCTTGCCCGACGCGTAGATCGGAAACCCGGCTGGTGGACTCGATTCGCTCATTCGAATGAGGGTTCGTCGATGCGCGCCCGCTTGATCTCGAAGAAACCTGTCGTGCCGGCGACCATCATGACGCCGTCGTAGAGCCTCCCGGCGGCTTCGCCCTTCGGCGCGGGCGTGACGACCGGTCCGAAGAAGGCGATGTCGCCCACGTGGATGACCGGCGTGCCCACGTCGTAGCCGACGGGGTCCATCCCTTGCGTGTGGCTCGCACGAAGTTGCGCGTCGAAGTCGGTACTATCCGCCGCCTCGGCGAGATCGACCTCCAGTCCGACGTCGGCGAGGGATTTGGCGATGATCTCGCCCCAGTCTTTCTCCTGGCGCACGTGACGACGCGTCCCCATTGCCGAGTAGAGGGGTTCGACGACACCATGGCCGTGACGCTCCTCGGCCGCGATCAGCACACGCACTGGTCGATAGGCCGTTCTCAACCACTCGGTGTACTCCGGAGAAAGGTCGCGACTCTCATTCAGCACTGCGAGGCTCATGACGTGGAAGCGGACGTCGAGGTCGCGCACGGCCGCCGCTTCGAGAAGCCAACGCGACGTGATCCAGGCCCAGGGGCAGGCCGGGTCTACCCAGAGATCAACTTGTTCGCTCATGACTCTCCTAGTGTTTGGCGTATTCACTCAACACGGTAATGACCGAATTGGTGACGCCGACCGCCATCGGTAGGTCCAAGAACTCGTCGATGGCGTGCGCGTTGGACTGTGGTCCGAGAACGCCGGTCGCCACGAACTGCACCCCCGGATAGCGCTTTCCCAGTGACGCGAGAAAGGGAATCGATCCGCCTTCACCGGTGAATCCTGCGGCGCGGCCGTACGCGTCATTCGACGCGATGTCGAGTGCGCTCGCGAGCCACGGCGCCAACGAAGGCGAGACCCATCCACTGCCGATCTCCCAGTTCTTCAAGGTGACCCGTGCCGAAGACGGCACGTCAGTCGTCAGCACCGGGATGAGGGCGTCGCGCGCGATCTCGGCGTCGACGCTCGGGGGTAGTCGAAACGAGAGCTTCGTCGTCGTGGAAGGACGTAGGACGTTGCCCGCGATCTCCGGCGACGGCGCGCCGCCTAGGCCGACGATTGACAGCGTCGGGTACCAGGTGCGGCGAAGGATCCGCTCTTCGGCGCTCGCGCCCATCAATTCGACGCCCTCGAGCGTCGGTAATTCGAGAGCGATGATGTCGCCAAACTCCGCGGCTACGGCTGAGGCCGCTTCAATTTCGGCGTCGGGGATCTTCGCGTTCAGTTGGGGGATGAGAATTTCTCCGGTCGTGGAATCTTCGACGCGGTCGAGCAGTTGGCGCAGGATTCGAAACGACGACGGGACGACACCGCTCGCCGAACCGCTGTGCTGTCCCTGTGACAACACTTCTATCTCCAAGTCCACGTTGACGACACCACGCAATGACGTCGTCACCCAGAGCCGGTCGTACGTGAGGGCACCGGAGTCGAGACAAATCATCAGTTCGACGTTGCCGAGATGGTCCTTCAGGTCATCGAGATAGGCGTCCAAGTCCGGGCTGCCGCTCTCTTCGCTGGCTTCGATCA
>CALGFJ010000176.1 GCA_937881055.1 uncultured Acidimicrobiaceae bacterium
CTCGCCGTCGAGATGTGGTACTTGCCCAGCGTCGCGGCCTGGACCGCGAAGATGTCTGAGGGGTAGCGCAGATGGGTACGAATTGCTTCGGGCATCTGGCTCATCGGATGGAACATCGATGGGAAGGCCGCGCGATAAGCCTTCAAGATCGGGTCGTTTGGATCGTTCGCGTAAAAGGTCATGGCGCCGGTGTAGGCGTTGACGACGACCTTGACCGAGTTGCGTGCGTAGTTGAAGCTGGAAGGAAGTCCTCCTTGATTCACGTTGAGGTTCGAGGCGTTCTCGCTGTAGGGGTACTGATCGGTCGTGGTGTAACCGTCGAGTACGTACTGCACTTCGCCATCGGCGATGACGGCGTACGGGTGCGCGTCGAAGGAGAGGAAGGGCGCAGCCTTTTGCGCCATCTGTTGGACGTCGCGAACGAAGAGGACGCGGCTCTTCGAGGTGATCTGGTTCGAAATGAGGAAGTTGAAGTCGCCGAGGCGTAGCGCCAAAGCCATGCGGCTGAAGATACTGCCGACCCGTACGCCGCCAGTGCTGTCGTAGTGGGTCTCGACCGGTTGGCCCGCGTTGGCGCCCGAGTTCACTTGATAGTCGAGTTCGAGTTGCTTCGTATTGGCGACGACCCAACCCGGGTCCTTGATGCCGAAATAGATGTCCGGCTGCGTCAGCACGGGCATGCCATTCGTGGACTGCGGCGGTACGTTCGAGACGACGAAATTCGGATTACCCGTCGTGTAATCAACGGCGTTGGCCGGAAGAACGGCGGCGCCGATCCCGTGCGTGTACTGCAGGTGCGAGTTCACCCAGGACTGCGACGGCAGGCTCGCCGCGTTGAGTTGTCGCGCGCCGATCAACACCGGCGTAAGTTTGCCGTTGATGAAATAGCGATCGACCGCGAGCGTCGTGAACGTGTAATAGGCGTGAATCGACTGGCGACGGTTGACGGTGGCGAGTGCGATGTTCTGCGCGGGGTCCCACAGCCGGATGTTGTTCAGCGTGGCCGTATCGTCGGTGATCGTCGCTTGCGAGATCGTGGGTGAGCCGGCGAAGTTGGAATACTGCACTTTGTCGAGGCCGAACGCGGCGCGGGTGGCTTCGATGTTGCGCTGAATATACGGTGCCTCGAGCGAGTCCTGATTCGGACTGACCTTCAGGGCTTGCAGGATCGTGGGGTAGAGCACACCGATCACCAGGGCGACGAAGAGCCACAGTCCCACCGCCACCGCCGGCAACGACCAACCACGCATTCGCACGTTGGCGAGCAGGATCAACGCCGCGGCGACTGACAGGAAGAACAAGATCGTGAGGGCGGGCATGCGCGCGTGCACGTCGGTGTAACCCGCGCCCTGCACGAATCCATTGGTGGAGTTCACCAACTCCCATTTGGCGATGACGTAGCCGGCAGCCTTCATGAGCGCGATGCCGGCGCCAATGACCGACAGATGGGCCTTCACCCGCGGTGAGACGCGAGGCGTGACCCTCGTCGCGCGGATCCCCCCGTTCAAGTAGTGGAATCCCGTCGTGACGATCAGGGCGACGATGAGCGCCACCAAGAGCCACGTCACGACGAAGGACACGAACGGCACCGTGAAGATATAGAAACTCAAGTCCTTGTGGAAGAGGGCGTCTTTTTGGTGGAAGGGCTGGCTGTTGGCGAAGAGGAGGTACTTGTTCCACTGCCCCGTCGCGTCGAGCCCGGCGATCAAGGCCATTACGACGGCGATGGCCGCGTAGATACGTTTGGCGTAGGGACGAACGACGTTCTGGAAGCGGCGAACGACCTCGTCTTCGGGGTCAAAGGAGAGGTCGCGCGCACCGAAGCGGTC
>CALGFJ010000177.1 GCA_937881055.1 uncultured Acidimicrobiaceae bacterium
GACCGATGAATCTTCGGACCCCTAAGTAGGGGTCGAACGACATCGCTCCACGACGGCGCCTCTGGCTGCGAACCGAATCGGCTGTCGCGGTGGTCTGTGTAGCAGTTCTGCTGCTCGCCTTCACCGGCACGTCTCCCGAACCCTCCACGACGGTCCATGCTTCGCCGACGACCTCACACCCTACGTCACACTCCACGACGACCACGCGACAGAAGCGTCACTCCACGATCACGAACACGAGCACGAAATCGAAGCATCACCCGACGAGGACGTCGACGTCGACGTTGGATCCTTCCACCACTCAGACCACGACAACGACGCCGCTTTCGACGACGTCGCAACCCTCGACGACGACGCAACCCGGTACGACCACGACGAGGCCCGACGCGCCCACGACGACGCAACCTGGTACGCCCACGACGACGCGGCCCGTCACGCCCACGACGACGCGGCCCGTCACGCCCACGACGACGCGGCCCGTCACGCCCACGACGACGCGGCCCGTCACGCCCACGACGACGCGGCCCGTCACGCCCACGACGACGCGGCCCGTCACGCCCACGACGACGCGGCCCGTCACGCCCACGACGACGCGGCCCGTCACGCCCACGACGACGCGGCCCGTCACGCCCACGACGACGCGGCCCGTCACGCCCACGACGACGCGGCCCGTCACGCCCACGCCGACACCCCAGAATGGGTCGTGGTGGCGACCACCGACCGGCGTCGTGACGTGGCAGTGGGAGATCGGCCAAGCGCTCGACGTCAGCTCCGCGACTGACCTCGGGACGAACGACACGCTGCCGAATGGTTCGCCGGCGCCGGCGCCGACGGTCTACGACATCGACGGGATCGATAACTCGTCGGCGACGGTCTCGGCGCTGCAAGCACGCGGCGCGCACGTCATCTGTTACATGGAGGTGGGTACCGCGGGGGACTACGGCGGCGCGTACACGACCTACTACAACGAATTGAAGGCCGCCGGTGACCTCGGCAACAAGTTGAGCGGCTATCCCGAATACTTCATCAACATCAACGCACCTTCGGCGGTGAGCATCGTGGAGAGCATCTTGAGTCAACAGTGCGCCGCCAAGGGATTCGACGCCGTGGAGACCGACCTCGATGAGACGTTCAACAACAACGAAGGTACGACGGGTTTCACGATCACCCAGGCCGACGAAGAGGCGTACCTGACGACGCTCGCGAACTTCATGCACCAGAACGGGATGGGTTGGATCGCGAAGAACCTAGACGACACCGGGAGCCAGAGCTTCGTTAACGACATGATGAATCTGGCCGATGGAGTCATCACCGAACAGTGCAATGAGTACAACACGTGCTCGCTCTACACGCCCTTCGAAGGAAAGAAGGCGATCTTCAACGCCGAGTACAACTTGACGACCGCGCAGTTCTGTGCGAGCGATGACGCGGCCGGCATCAACGGCGCCCTCTTCCCGGTCAACTTGAACGGTCCGCGCAGTCCCTGCCAGTAGCGACGTTCGCACCGCGCGTGGAACCTACGTATGGCGATGCGACGGTTCCTTGCTCGCGACGAGTATGACGAACGCGTGACGTTGTAGTTCGCGTTAGGGCACGTCGTGTCAACGCACGACTTCGTACCGTTTGAATTGTCCGACTTTTGAGAGGGCGATGGGGGCACTTTGTCTCGCGAATCGAAGACTTGCGAACGTGATAAAGCGCGCCAGGGTACGTACGGTATCCATCCACATCGACCGAAGTTCCGGCTCCTCCACCTTCTCCTTGGCGACGCTGGTCAACCAATGGCGAACTCGACGTCGGGCGTTCATCGCGATGGCCGCCATGCTCATCTGCGTCCCGTTGATCCTCGCCACCTCGAATCCGTCGGGTGCGCTGCCTCGACCGGTCGCCGGTCAACGCGTGGTTCTCAATCCGAACTGGCGGCACCGCAAGCCGACGACCACCACGACGCGTCCGCGAAAGGGTACGACGACGACAGCGCCGGTCCGGAGTGCGCCGGTCACCACCACCACGAGCACCACGGACCCTAGTCCGTCGTCCACGACGACGACGTATCTCATCTTCTCCCCAATCGTCACCACGACCACGACGTTGTCGCCGACCACCACGGTGCCGGAGTCGACCACGACGACGCGGCCGGCTCCGACACCAACGACCACTACGTCCCAACCCACGTCGACGACGGTTCCGGTGACGACGACCACGCAGGCGACCGCACCGAGTGGCAGCGGTTCGTGGTGGCATCCACCGACCGGCGTTCTGCCCTGGCAGTGGGAGATCGACCACCCCCTGGACCTGAGCTCCGCGACCGACATGGGCACGAACGACGTCCTGCCCAATGGTTCGTCAGCCCCGGCCCCGGTCGTGTTCGACATCGACGGAATATTGAACTCGGCGGCGACCGTCGCGGCGCTGCACGCCCAGGGCGACCACGCCATCTGCTACATCGAAGTCGGCACCGCCGGCAACTACTACTCCGCCGCTGACGAAGGGATCGCGACCACCTACTACGCGCAGTACCAGGCCGCCGGCGTGCTCGGCAACAAACTGCCGGGCTATCCCGAGTACTTCCTCAACATCGACGCGGCGGCCACCGTGTCAATCACCGAGGCGATGATCAACCAGCAGTGCGCCGCGAAGGGCTTCGACGCCGTCGAGACCGACCTCGACGAGACCTACGCCGGCGGTGACGGGACGACGGGTTTCACGCTCAGTGAAGCTGACGAGGTGGCCTACATGAGCACCCTGGCCAACTACATGCACCGCGACGGACTGGCGTGGATCATCAAGAACCCCGACGACACCGGCGATAACTTCGCCGCGACGATGGAGCCGCTGGCCGACGGTGTACTGACCGAGCAGTGCAACCAGTACAGCACGTGTAGCGCACTGAGTTCGTACTTCGGATACAAGGCGATCTTCAACGCCGAGTACAACATTCCGACGAGCCAGTTCTGTGCGAACGACATCACGCTGGGCATCAATGGTGCGTACTTCCCGGTCAACCTGAACGGACCGCGCAGCCCCTGCCAGTGACGAGTGGGCCGCCTCAGGCGACCATGGAATTCCAGAGTTCTTCGACCACCTGGGAGATTGGCGTCTTGGGGACCCAGTTGTAGTTTCGCGCGAGCAGTGACACGTCCGCCTGTTGCCAGGGCACGTCGGTGGAACGCTCGGAACCGTCGCCAGTTTCGAGAATCTCGCCACTGAAGCCCGCGACGTCGGCCAACATCTCGACGAGCGTGCGACACGAGAGTGCGTGACCACTGCCGACATTGATAACGGGATCATGCTCGGTCAGTCTCGTCGTCTGGAGGACCACGTTCGCCACGTCGCTGGCGGCGACGAAGTCCCGACTCGAGTCGAGTGAGCCGAGTGAGATGGAACGCCGGTGGTGCTTCTGGGCCAGGATCAATTGGTCGATGGCCCGTCGGGCGAGGGAGTCCGCGGGCGCGCGCAGACCGATCGGGTTGAACACCCGCAGGACCGTCGCGGCGATGTCGCCGTCGTTGGTCGCCGCGAGAACCTTTCGAGTGGCCGCCAACTTGGAGCGCCCGTAGTTGGATACGGGCTCGGGCTTGACGCTCTCACTGATCGGCACGCCCTCGGGCTGCACCCCGTACTCGGCCGCCGACCCGAGGTGCACCAACGGCGTCGGACCGGCGACGCGCAGCGCCTGGATCAGATTGTCCACGAACGTCGTATTGATCTCCCAGAGTTGCTCAGAGGTGCCCGACGTGCGGCCCGCGCAATTGATCAACGCGTCCGGACGACTGGCTTGGATGAGGACGACGAGTTCTTCAACCGACGCGCGCGTCAGATCCATCGGCACCCAACTGCTGTTGTTGGGCAACGGGATTCGTGGTGGGTTGCGACTCACCGCCACGATCGCCGACGGCGTCGTGGAGCGATTGATCGCCTCGTGAACCTGACTTCCGAGGAAGCCGCTCGCGCCCAGAATGAGATAGGTGGTCATCGAATCCCGCGCAGCAGCTTCGATTCCATGACCTCGAACTCCTCGTTCGCACGGTCGTAGTCGTCGGGTCGTCCGATGTCGAGCCAGTAGCCGTCGAAGGGGTAACTGGCCGGGTACATGCCCTTGTTGATCAAGTCGTACATGATCTCGTCGAAGCCGTAGGGGAGACCCTTGGTGTAGTTCTCCAAGTGACGCTTGCTCATCGCGTAGACGCCCATACTCACCGTGTAGGTGAGCGGTGGCTTCTCGGTGAAGGACGTGATCCGTCCTTCTTTGATTTCGAGCACGCCGAAGTCGACCTGGTGCACGCGTTCGTTGGTCGCGACCGTGAGCGGCGCGTCCGAGGCGATGTGGAAGTTCAATAGGTCGGCGTAGTTCATGTCAGTGAGGATGTCGCCGTTCATGAGCAAGAAGTGATCGGGCAGGTTGTCCAGCACCATCAGCGCCGGACCGACGGTCCCGAGCGGCGAGCGCTCTTCGGCGTAGTCCACCTCGAGTCCCCACTGCGATCCGTCGCCGACGTAGGCGCGGATCAAGTGACCGAGGTGACCAATGGCGAGCGTCGCGCGCTTGAATCCGCACTGGGCTAACTGGAGCATCACGATCTCGAGGATCGAGTAGCGGTCGCCAATGGGCACGAGCGGCTTGGGGATGACGGTCGTGTAGGGACGAAGCCGCACGCCCTTGCCGCCGGCCACGATGACGACGTGCGGAAGCTCGGTCCCGATGGGCGGCTGGTTGATTCTGCGAGAGTCAAGTTGTGTCATGTCGCTGCCTCTTCCTCGATCAA
>CALGFJ010000178.1 GCA_937881055.1 uncultured Acidimicrobiaceae bacterium
CCGAGTTCGTCCTCGACGCGCACCACGCGGCCCACCTCGAGCAACCAGAACGCAGTGCCGCTCTCGTTCAAGAGTTCACACGCCGACTCTGAACACCAAGACGACGGCGAGCAACGCGCCGAGTTGCAATTGTGCTCGTGCCGAGTACTTCAGCATCGGAAGTAGTTCTCGACCGTTCTTCTGAGAGAAGGCCAGTCGTATCGCCGGGACGTAGAGAAGTATGGCCACGATCCCCACCACGCTGTGACCGGCACCGGCCATCCCGACCAGCACCCCGAGCACGCAGGCGGCGAACAGCCACGGCGCCCGTACGCGGTTCATGCGCGCGGCCAGCGTCTTCTTGCCGGAGGACGCGTCGCCTTCGACGTCGCGAAGATTGTTCGCTTCGAGAAGTGCGCAAGCCATGAATCCGGTCGCCACCCCCAGCCACCATGATCGACTCGGAATCGTGAGATGTTGCACGTACGCCGTTCCGACCGTCGCGACGATCCCGAAGTAGATGAACACGAAGAGCTCACCGAATCCGTAGTAGCCGTAGGGTCGCGGACCCCCGGTGTAGAACCAGCCCGCCGCGATCGCCGTGGCGCCGATGGCCACCAACCACCACGAGGTCCTCGACGCGAGGAGTAACCCCGCGGCGCCGGCCACGAAGAAGGCCGCGAACGCCGCGCTTCGCACCGTGGATGCCGGTACGAGTTTCGACGCCGTCAGCCGAAAGGGGCCGACTCGCACCTCATCGGTGCCGCGGATGCCGTCGGAGTAGTCGTTGGCGTAGTTCGTGCCGACCTGCAACGCGAGAGCGACCGCGAGACACAAGGCCGAGTTGCCCCAGTTGATGGTGCGCGGTCGAACGAGCGCGACGCCGACCACGACCGGCACCATCGCCGCGGGCAACGTGCGCGGACGCGCCGCGAGGACCCAACGCCGGATCGGCCCGGGAGCCTCGGTCATGGACGCTTGGGAAACTTCGAAAAGTCCGGCTTGCGATGCTCCACGAAGGCGTTGCGTCCCTCTTGACCCTCTTCGGACATATAGAAGAGCATGGTCGCGTCCCCGGCCAACTGCTGGATACCGGCCAGGCCGTCCTCGGCGGCGTTGAATCCGGCTTTGAGCATGCGTAGGGCGATCGGCGAGAGCGTGAGGATCTGACGACACCACGCCACCGTTTCGTTCTCCAGTTGATCAAGTGCGACGACGCAATTCACGAGTCCCCATTCGAGCGCTTGCGCCGCGTCGTACTGACGACAGAGGAACCACACCTCCTTGGCCCGTTTGACGCCGATCGTTCGGGCGAGCAACGACGAACCGTATCCGCCGTCGAAGGAGCCGACCTTGGGTCCGGTCTGTCCGAAGCGCGCGTTCTCGGCCGCGATCGAGAGGTCACAGACCAGATGAAGGATGTGACCGCCGCCGATGGCGTAGCCGGCGACCTGGGCGATCACGGGCTTCGGGAGTCGGCGAATCTGAATCTGCAAGTCGAGGACGTTGAGTCGCCCGACGCCGTGTCGAGCCACGTCGTCGTCACCCATGTACCCGTCGTCGCCGCGGATACTCTGATCGCCCCCGGAACAGAAGGCGTCGGGACCGGCGCCGGTCAGGATGATCACGCCGACGGTGACGTCGTCGCGGGCCATCTCGAACGCGCGAGACAGTTCGAAGAGTGTTTGGGGTCGGAAGGCGTTTCGAACCTGGGGACGATTGATCGTGATGCGAGCGATTCCTTCAGCGACTTCGAAGACGATGTCGTCGAACCCGTCGGAGCGCTTCCACGTCGGAGGCGGCCACGAGCGGAACTCCTCGACGGGGTCAATCGGTGAGCCATGGATAACGGTTTCGGCCATGGCGTCCACGCTACCGCCGGACTAAACCGGGGCCATCAACACGCCCGGCGTCGCGCGCTCTCCGGGTCGCAGTTCGTGGTCGTCCAGACGCTCCGACAACGTCGCGCGCACCGCCGTCATCGCCGGGTCATCGAAGCGGTTGACGCGCTGGAGCGGGTCATCGGTCAGGTCGTAGAGTTCACCTTCGCTACCGTCGTGCGTCGTACCGGGCTGATAGCGCGTGTAGAGGAACTCCGAGGTGACGACGCTTCGTACGTGGACGTCGACTCCGAAGAACGACGAGTCCCATTCGGTGAAAGTGGTGTCGAAGGACCGCTGGGTCGCGTCCTGGTCGTCGACCGGCAACGCCGCGCCCTCCACCCAGACCGGCGCGGGCTGGCCCGCGATGTCCAGAAACGTCGCGGCGAGCGAGACGAGACTGACCGGCGCGTGGACCACGCTCGGTTGCGGCTGCGTCGAACGCGCGGGCCGCCAGATCAAAGGCAATCGCATCAGGCCATCGACGTGGTACGGGCCCTTGAAGAGCAGACCGAAGTCGCCCTGGAGTTCACCGTGGTCACTCGTGAAGATGACGTCGACGTCGTCGCCCCAACCCTTTCGCTCGATGCTGGCCAGCACCCGTCCGATCGCCTCGTCGATCAACTCCACCTCGACGGCGTTGAGCGCATTCACCTCACGCACCTGATCGGCGGTCATCGTGGCGGGCACCCACTTGGCCGGCGCCTCGTAGTTGCTCACGAGCCGTCCGTCGTACCAGGCACGCCAGTGGCGGGCCTTCTGATCGAGCAGCGACTCGCGTTCACTCGCGCTCTGCGGATAGTTCACGGGCAGCGCCACGTCGCGCCACGGCACGCGGCCGATTTCGGACTTGGGCGGATCCCACGGATGATGGGGGTCGGGAAAGCTCATCCAGCAGAACCAGTTCTGCTCGGATGCTTGCTCTTCGAGCCAGCGAATCGTCCGATCGGCGACCCAGTCCGTGTGATACCACTCGCGGGGCACGGCGTTGAACTTCACTTGCGGGGCATCGGTATCGCCTCCACCGGCGGCGTTCACATTGAACTCTCGGTCCACGACCTGGTAAAAACCACGAATCGCGTCGGGGTGCTGTTCGTTCATCCACTTGGCGTAGTGCAGCGCGCCCATCACTCCGTGGGTCGCGAATTCGAGGTAGTCGAAGCCACGATGCACACCTCGTCGACCGTCGAACCAGTCCTGCTCGATCGTCGGGATACCGAGGTTTGCGAGCGCATTCTCCGCGTAGAGACCGAAGGGGTCCATGAACGGCTCGAAATGGGCTTTGCCGATGAGCGCCGTCGCGTACCCCGCGTCGTGCAGGGACTCCGCAACCGACGGCGCGTCGATGGCCAGTGGCACGCCGTTCATCCACGCGCCGTGCGTCGAAGGGAACTGGCCGGTCAACATCGAGGAACGCGACGGCATGCACACGACCGACGTCGGCTGAGCGCGCTCGTAGCGAATACCCTCGCTCGCGAGTCGATCGAGGACAGGCGTGCGTGACAGCGTGCCGCCGTTGACGCCGAGCGTGTCGTAGCGCTGCTGATCGGTCGTGATGAAGAGAATCTTGCGACTCACGACGCGACCCGCGACGATTCGGCGAGACGTTGGATCTGATCAAGGGCCCCGACCGTGCCACCGGCGATGAGCAGCGCCAGGGTATCGGGCAACGCCGTCGTTGAATACACGCACAGCGAATCGTTCGTCGCGATCTCAATGACGTCGATAACGCCCAGGTGGAAGGTGTA
>CALGFJ010000179.1 GCA_937881055.1 uncultured Acidimicrobiaceae bacterium
GCACAACGCCGGGAGGTCGCAGATGGCGGCGGCCTTCGCCCGTGAGTTGGGAGGGGGTCAAGTCGTCGTCCATTCGGCGGGCTCGGCACCGGGCGAAACTTTGAATCCTGCGGTCGTCGAAGTGATGAGGGAAAAGGGCGTCGATATCTCGAACGAAGCGCCACAAAAGCTGACCGACGAGATGGGACTCCACGCTGACGTCATTGTCACCATGGGCTGCGGCGACGCGTGTCCCGTGTACCCGGGCAAGCGGTATCTCGATTGGGAGCTCATTGACCCTGCGGGAAAATCGCTCGAAGAGGTCCGTCCCATTCGTGACGACATCGAGCAACGCGTCGTAGCCCTACTCGACGAACTACTCACCCCGAACAATTGAAAGGACAATGACCATGCCCGATAACCGCCTCATCAACGAATTGCCCCTCGACGACCAACGATCTCTCAATCCGGCTTTCGCTTCGTTAAAGAGACAGTTCCACGGGACGTTCGATGACGAGAGTATCGAACACTTCCTCGTCGACTCCTTTGAACGGCTCGCCGCCAGCTCCCGGAACCCGACCTTCTTGAGCGTGTTCGCCGAACGATTTGCTCGTGAACGTATGCAGGCGATGATGAGGGTGGATGCGACCTCGCCCACTAAGCCAGGAGTGCTCTTCCTCTGTGTGCACAATGCCGGTCGGTCCCAAATGGCCGCGGGCTGGCTTCGAAGTCTCGCCGGAGACAGAGTGGATGTTTTCACCGGGGGCTCGGAGCCGGGGGAGCAACTTAACCCCGTGGTGGTTGACGCAATGGCCGAAGTCGGCATTGACATTGGACAAGAGTTCCCCAAACCCTGGACCGATGAGGTTGTGAAAGCGGTCGACGTGGTGATTGCCATGGGTTGCGGCGATGTGTGCCCGATCTACCCCGGCAAGAGTTACGTAGATTGGGAACTCGATGACCCCGAAGGCATGACCATCGACCAGGTCCGGCGGGTGCGTGACGAAATCAAGTCTCGTGTCGAGGTGCTGGTAGATGAGATCGAGAGCCGCTGATACATTCACGGCTGTTCATCTCGACCGATACGCCTCAAAGCATCCCTGGCTTTCAACCATTCTCTCGAGGGGCGCCTGTTTGCGAGACGTCGTACCTCCTCGGTGTGGCCGGTGTTACACCTTTTGCGGCTTTGGTTCCTTCGGTAACCCCAGCGCTCGTTCGCCGATGATGTTGCGCTGGATCTCCGCGGTGCCGCCCCAAATGGTCTCGGAACGCGAGAAGAAAAACGACCCTTGCAGATCGGAGACCGGGTAGTCGGCCCGGCCGCGACGACTGCCCGCGATCGATCCTTCGCTCGGGCCCTTGCCGGTGAGGATCTGGGACTCCATGCCGAGTACGTCGAGGGCCAGTTCCATCGTCGCGCGGTGGTACTCGGACCAGAACATCTTGTTGCACGCCCCGAGCAACGCCGTGTTGTGCGTGCCGTTGAGTGAGTCGGTGAGGGAGCGGTAGCCGTTGATCTCCATGATCTTCACCTTCTCCCACGCCTTCACGAGACCGTCACGCACCAGACGGTCGTGGTTCTTACCCAGTCGCGTCGCTTCCTTCACGATCTCTTCCCACTCCTTCAGGAATCGCCGATAGCCGGTCGTGGAACTCGCCCCGCGTTCGAAGCCCAGCGTCGTCATCGCGACCTTCCATCCGTTGTTGACGCCGCCGACGGCGTTGTTCTTCGAGCACTTCGCGTTCGTGAAGAAGACCTCGTTGAAGTCACCCGAGCCGTCGACTTGGATGATCGGGCGAACTTCGACGCCCGCTTGGTGCATCGGCACGAGTAGATAACTGATGCCCGCGTGCTGGGGCGCGTCGGGATCAGTGCGCACCATCAAGAACACGTAGTCCGCGTGCTGGGCCTGGGACGTCCAGACCTTCTGGCCGTTGATGAGCCATTCGTCGCCGTCCAGTACCGCGCTGGTCTTGAGACTCGCCAGGTCCGAGCCGGCGTCCGGTTCCGAGAAGCCCTGGCACCACGCGATCTTGCCCTGGAGGATGCCGGGGATGAACTCGCGCTTCTGCTCTTCGGTGCCCCACTGGAGGATGGTGGGACCGACGAGCGTGTCGCCGAAGAAATCGGCGCGCATCGGCGCGCCGGCCTTCGCGAACTCTTCGTTCAACACGACCTGTTGCAACAGCGTGAGTCCCTTGCCCCCGTATTCGACGGGCCAGCCGGCGCAGATCCAGCCGCCGGCGAACAGCTTCTCGTTCCAGCTGTCGTTGAACGCACGTCGTTCCTCGGGACTCATTTCGAAGTCGGCGTCGAACCAGCCGTCGGGCAGGTTCTCTTCCAACCACGCGCGCACTTCTTTGCGGAACGGTTCAGTTTCAGCGGGGTAGTTCAGGTCCATTCGAACAATGTACACACGGTCCAGCCCGTTGGTTTCCCGGCATTTGTACCCCTCCAGCGAATTCGGCGAGAATGGTGGACTCGCGAATCTGAAAGTTGCCCCGTGTCCCGTACCTTGCGCCAGACCATCGACGAGACGCGGGCGTCCTGGGTCAGGTCCAAATCGATCGTCACGCCGGCCCACGTTCCGGCGCGAGCGCCCGAAGCGGGCAAGTACCGCGTGGCGTTCCTGATCTACCGGGGCAATCCGCGCTGCGGCGGACAGGGCGTCTACACCCGTCACCTGACGCGCGAACTGGTCAATCTCGGCCACAGCGTCGAGGTCTTCGCGGGACCTCCGTGGCCCGAGCTCGACGAGGGCGTCGGCTTCACGGCCGTGCGTGGCCTCGACCTCTACCGCGACCCCGACCCGTTTCGGATCCCGGCCCTGCGCGAGTTCACGTCCCTGGCTGACCTCTCGGAGTTCGGCGTCATGATGAGCGGCGGGTTCGGCGAGCCGCTCGCGTACTCCCTGCGCATCGAGAAGATCCTGAAGGACCGTCGCGGTGACTTCGACATCATTCACGACAACCAGTGCATGGGACCGGGGATCTTGAAGCTCCACCGCGAGGGTTGGCCGCTCTTAGAGACGCTGCACCACCCGATCACGGTCGACCGCTCCATTGCCCTGGATCACGCCGAGACGGCCTGGAAGCGTTATTCGACTCGTCGGTGGTTCGGTTTCTTACGCATGCAGGTGCGCACGGTCAAACAACTGCCGGCCGTGTTGACGGTCTCGCACAACTCCAAGATCGACATCCACGCCCAGATGCACGTCCCGCTCGAACGCCTCACCGTCGTGCCGGTCGGCGTCGACCACACCGTCTTTCGCCCGTACGCCGACGTCGTGAAGAAGAAGGGCCGCCTCATGGTGACCACGTCGAGCGACGTGCCCATGAAGGGTCTCGTGCCGCTCCTGGAGGCGATCGCCAAACTGCGCGCCGAGCGCGACATCGACCTCATCGTCATCGGCAAGCCCCAGCCCAAGGGGCGCGTCGTCGCAGCCCTCGAGCGCCTCGGTCTCACCGATATCGTCACCACGATCTCGGGGGTGAGCGACGAGGAACTGGCGCGCCTCTACGGCGAGGCCGAAGTCGCGATCGTGCCTAGCCTCTACGAGGGGTTCTCGCTACCGGCGATCGAAGCCATGAGTTGCGGGGTCCCGGTCGTGGCGACGACGGGCGGCGCCTTACCCGAAGTGGTGGGCGTCACCGAAGAGACGGGACTGCTCGTCGAGCCCAACAACCCCGAAGCGCTCGTCGTGGCGATCGGACGACTCCTCGACGACGCAGCCTTGCGCGAGCGCCTCGGGGCGGCCGGACGACAGCGCGTGATGGAGCGCTTCACGTGGGAAGTGACGGCGCGCGGCACGGCCGCGTGTTACGACGCGATCCTCACCGGTCAGCCCCTGCCGGATTCGATGGAGTTCGACTGATGCTGACCGCTCGCTACGACCAGTTAGGTCTCAGTCGCGGCGACAAGATGCTCGACCTCGGGTGTGGATTCGGACGCCACGCCTTCGAAGCGGCGCGCCGCGGCGCCGACGTGATCGCCCTCGACGCCGGCCGCGACGAGGTCGAGGGCGTGAAGAACATGTTCGCCGCGATGGTCGCCGCCGGTGAACTCGACGCCGACACCCTGCACACGGCGGCGGTGCAGGGCGACGCGCTCCATCTCCCGTTCCCCGACGCGACCTTTGACCGCGTGATCTGTTCCGAGGTCCTCGAGCACATCCCCGACGACGTGGGCGCGATGAGCGAATTGGCGCGCGTGCTGAAGCCCGGCGGCACGATGGCCGTGACGGTACCGCGCTTCGGACCGGAACTGATCAACTGGGCGCTCTCCGATGAGTACCACAACGTGCCCGGCGGTCACATCCGGATCTATCGCCGCCGGATCCTCACCGAACGACTCCGTTCGGTCGGACTGACCGATACCGGTCACCACTACGCCCACGGACTACACAGTCCGTACTGGTGGCTGAAGTGTCTGGTCGGTACGACCAATGACACCAATCGGTTCGTCAAGCTCTATCACCGCCTCCTCGTCTGGGACATCATGAAGGCACCGTGGCCGACGCGACTGGCCGAACGGATCCTGTCGCCGTTGATGGGCAAGTCGATCGTGGTCTATCTCGTGAAGCCGGCCCCGTGACCACGATGATCGGCACCGTCTCGGGCGTACCGGGTCTCTTGAGCGACGCCGAGATCGCCCAGAGTGCGCAGCACCTGGCGTCGTTGCAGCTGCGAAGCGGATCGATCCCGTGGTTCGTCGGCGGTCACTGTGACCCGTGGAACCACGTGGAGGCCGCGATGGCCCTCGCGGTGACCGGGTACGTCGAAGAGGCGAGGGCGGCCTATCGGTGGCTCGCCGACACGCAGCTCGGCGACGGCAGTTGGTTCAACTACTACCTCGGTGATCAGGTGAAGGACGCACGACTCGACACGAACGTGTGCGCCTACATCGCGGCCGGTCTGTACCACTACCTCGTCGCGACGAACGACGTGGACTTCTGCGTCGAGTTGTGGCCGGTCGTCGAGCGCGCCATCGACTTCGTGCTGCGCTATCAGCACGCCGACGGCACGATCGCGTGGTCGTTAGATTCCCTCGGGAAATGCGAGAGCTACGCGTTGCTCACCGGGTCGTCGTCGATCTTTCATTCGTTGCGCTGCGCGGTCGCCCTCGCGGAACGATTTGACGTCGCTACACCGGCGTGGGAACTCGCCGCTGGCCGCCTCGGTCACGCCGTTGCCCACCACCCGGGGGCCTTCGCGCCGAAGAACGAATTCGCCATGGACTGGTACTACCCCATATTTTCCGGCGCGCTCGTCGCGGAAGCCGGGCTGAAGCGCATCGACGCCGGGTGGGAGCGCCACGTGATGGACGGCTTCGGCGTGCGCTGCGTGTCGACGAGCGACTGGGTGACGGCCGCCGAGACCGCCGAGTGCGTGCTGGCATTGGACGCCCTCGGACTCACCAGTCGGGCGCTCGATCTGTTCAGCTACACGCGTCGACATCGCCGCGACGACGGAGCGTATTGGACGGGCATCGCCTATCCCAGCGAGGTGACCTTTCCCGACCAGGAGACGACGTCCTACACCGCCGCCGCGATCATCCTCGCCGCTGACGCCTTGACGTCATCGTCCGACGCCGCGGGCCTCTTTCGACACGATTCCCTGCCCCGGCCGATCGACCTCGCCGAACCGGGCTGTCCGCTTCTTAGCTAACGCGCGTGAGCGCGCGAAGCGACCCGCACTCGGCGCGGTCGATGAACGCACCGCTCTTGAGCGCGGCGCAGTAGATCTCGTACGGCGGGCGTCCTCCGTGCTCGGGACTGGCGAAGACGTCGTGGATCAGCAACAGTCCGCCGACGACGATCTTGGGCGTCCACGCTTCGTAGTCGGCCCAGGCGACGTCATGTCCGTGGCCGCCGTCGATGAAGAGGATGTCGAGGGGCTGAGCGAAGTGCGCAGCGACCACGCTGGACGGCCCGACGAGACCGATCACCGTCGCCTCCAGACGCGCGTCGGCGATCGTTCGCTGCCACGAGGGCAGGGTGTTCAACCTTTCGTCAACGGGATCGACCAACGTCGCGTCGAAGTGCTCCCAACCGGTCTGGTTCTCCTCGCTGCCGCGGTGGTGATCGAGGGAGTAGAGGACCGATCCGGTTGATTCGGCCGCGGCGCCCAGGTACACCGCTGACTTGCCGCACCACGCCCCGATCTCGAGCCACGTGCCTCGATGAGATCGCTCCCCGTGCGCCGACGCGTATTCGAAGAGGGCCAGGCCCTCGTCGCGTGGCATGAAGCCCTTCACCGTGTCGGCG
>CALGFJ010000180.1 GCA_937881055.1 uncultured Acidimicrobiaceae bacterium
GGCCGACCATCTCATTGAGTGTCGCGCCGAGCCGTTGCGGCGATTCGTAGAAGACGATCGTCCGGGCTTCGTTGCGCCACTGGTTGTACAGCGCCTCGCGCTCGCCGGCCTTCCGGGGCATGAAACCCTCCATGGCGAAGCGATCGGTCGGAAGGCCACTGATCGTCAGGGCCGCGACGACGGCCGACGGTCCCGGCGCGGTCGTCACGACCAATCCCGCCTCGGCGACCGCGGCCACGACGCGTGCGCCGGGATCACTGATACCGGGCGTGCCCGCGTCGCTCATCACGACGACGGTCTGGCCGTTCGCGACCTGCGTGACGATCTGATCGCACAGGGAGGCTTCGTTGTGCTCGTGCAGCGCGTGCAGTCGTCCGTTGACGGCGATGGCGTGCGCGCTGAAGAGCGTGCTCGATCGTCGGGTGTCTTCGCAGTAGATGACGTCGGCGCTGGCGAGCAGTTCGAGGGCTCGTCGCGAGATGTCGCCGAGATTGCCGAGCGGCGTCGCGACGAGGACGAGCTGACCAACGGTGTTTTCTCTGTCATCCACGATCGTCTCCTCGTTTGGCTCGCCACGGCCCCAATCAACTAACATTGTCACCTATGTCAAAGCGAACCGTGAAGCGCAAGATGCGCGCCAAGAAGAAGGCCAACCACGGTAAGAAGCCGAACTGCGGTCGCGGCTAACGCCGTTCCTACAACGCCCCGTCCCACGCGCAGTCCCGTTCCCGTAGGACCTTGACGAGTGACGTCGGTCGGTCGCTGACCAGACCATCCACCCCGTAGTCGAGCAGTTGGTGCATCTCGCCCGGGTCGTTGATCGTCCACACGTGGACCGCGATGTCCGCGGCGTGCGCGGTTTCAACGAATCGTTCGTCGACGACGATGACGTCGCCGTAGACGGCGGGCACTTGAAAGGCGCAGACCGGCGGCACGCTCGGCACGCCTTCGAGCATCGAGAAGTAGAACGTCGCGGCCTCGCCGGTCGCGGCCGACGTCGCAACCTCGGGTGCGAACGACCGAAACCGCTGTATCGAGTGGTCGTGAAACGAACCCACGATGACCGAGTTTGCGCGTTCGAGTCGACGAAGTTCGCTCGCGAGCAGCTCTTCGTAGGGCTCGACATCGGGATCGCTTCGTTTGAGATCGAGGTTCAACAGAACACCCGGAAAACGCTCAGTGACCTCTTCGAGCGTGACGATGCCGAAGTCGCGATCCGAAGGGGCTTTGCCGCGCTCGACGTACTGCGCCGGCTCTCGACCGGGCGTCACCGTCTCGCCGGCGATCCACCAGTAGGCGTTGTCCATGTCGCGTAACTGCGCCAACGTGAGGTCCGCGATGGCCCCGTGGTGGTTCGTCGTGCGATCGACCGTCTCGTCGTGACAGACCACGATGTGACGATCGCAAGTCGCGTGTACGTCGAGTTCGATCGCGCTCGCGCCCTCACAGAGCGCGTGCGCAATCGCGGCCAACGTCGAGGACGGTCCCTCGTAGGAGCCGCCCTGGTGTGCGAAGGCGATCACTCGGCGTTCGAGCCACGGGTTGCTCATTGGGCGGGCACTCCTTGGGGATAGAGCCGCAGTCGCATCCGGTGTTCGAGATAGAAGGCCACGCCCGGTAGGAATCCGGCCAGCAGCATCAAGAGCAGGAGCGCGAGCGGCAGACGGAACTTCAGCACCATTTGGAAGCTCGCAATCATGTAGAGCGGGTACATCACGATGCCGTGCGCGATGCCGTCGATCCGCACGATGATCGACAGGTGCTTCCACAAGGTCAGGTCGACCTGGTGGAGCAAGAGCGCCGCGAACAACGTGAGCAGCGTCGTGCCCGTGACGAAGGACATGATCCGGTAGCGCCGGAACGTGACGTCCATCAGTGTCCCCAGAGCCTCTTCTTCGGCCGCCTCGCGATCTCGGCGAGGTGGTCGTTGTAGGCCGCGAGCGCGGGGTCCTCTTCTTCGACGTCGACCTGGCGCGCCAACTGCGCCTCGGCGCGCATCTTCTCCTCGTACTCCTTGCGAGACTTTTCCTGGTGTTCGGTGATCTTCTCCATGTTCAGCAATGCGTACCAGCCGAACACGCCGAGCACGGCGAAGGCCGGCCACTCGACGGCGTAGAGGTAGCTGAGCGAGTTGCCGAGGATCGCGGCGCCG
Organism: uncultured Acidimicrobiaceae bacterium; assembly: GCA_937881055.1. Taxonomy (GTDB): domain Bacteria; phylum Actinomycetota; class Acidimicrobiia; order Acidimicrobiales; family RAAP-2; genus RAAP-2. The sequence continues at coordinate 2,153 of CALGFJ010000180.1, forward strand.
ACCTGCCACCACGCTGCGGCGATGCACGTCGTCACCCAAGCGACGAGGGCGAGATGGAGGCCGAACGCTCGGCGCGAGAGGTACTTCGACTTCACGCCGTCATACTAGGGGCCATTTTTGTCATGCTGATGCGACCGTAGAATTGAGACGTGCCAGGAATGTCGTCGTCGCGCCCGCAGTTCTCGTGGCATGACTGGAATCAGTGGCACCTCGGCGTACTACCTCTTCTCTTGCTCTTCGCCGCCCTGATTATCTATATGTTCGGCGTGCAGCGCGCCGCGAACTGGTCGCCCAAGCGAACCGTGGCGTTCCTCGCGGGCCTCATCGTCACGTTCATCGCGACGCAATCCGTGATCGGGCTGTTCGACATGGAGTACTTCAGCGACCACATGATCCAACACCTGTTGTTGATCATGGTGGCGGCGCCGCTGTTCGCCTTGAGCGCGCCCCTCGACCTCGCGTACGACGCGGGCTCTCCGCGCCTTCGCCACTTCCTCGACGGTCGCGTCATGACCACGATCACGCAACCGCTCGTCGGATTCGCCGCGTATTTCGTCTTCATTCCCGTCACGCACTTGACCGGACTGTTCAATCTGATGATGGAGCACGAGTGGGTGCACCACCTCGAGCAGATCGGCTTCCTCGTCATCGGCTATCTCTTCTTTCGCGTCGCCTTCGGACTCGAGCGCGGCACGACCATCCACCGCGGTCTGCGCCTCGTCTTCGTCATGGCGGCCGTGCCCGTCGATACGTTCACCGGCCTCGCGCTCGCGATGTCGTCGCACACGCCCTTCCCCGCCTACGCCGCGATGGCCCCGCGCGGTTCGACGACGCAGGGCATCCTCTCCAACATCCATCTGGGTGGCGCGATCATGTGGATCGGCGGCGACGCGCTCATGCTGCTCGCCTGCATCCCCATCGCGATCGCGTGGGTGAAGTGGGAGACGGTCCACACCCGCGAGCTCGACGCGATCCTCGACGCCCAGGGGATCTAGTTAGAGCAGCCCCGCTTCGATTGCCAGCTCCTCAAGGTCGTTTTCCGGACGCGCGCCGAGGTGCGAGATGATCTCTCCGGCGCAGAGCGATCCCAACTCCGCCGACTCGACGGGATCGGCACCGAGGGCCAGTCCGTAGAGGAAACCGGAGGCGAACATGTCGCCGGCCCCGTTCTGATCGACCACGTGCTCGACCTCGTGCGCCGGCACGCTCACGACGCCGGTGACAGTGAGGACGTCGGCGCCGAGTGGACCGCGCGTGACGACCGCGAGGATGCCGAGTTCATCGAGATTGGTGAATGCCTGCTCCAACGTCGACACCTGAAAGAGCGAACAGATCTCGGTCTCGTTGCACAACAAGACGTCGACGTCGTGGGTCACGAGTTCCAAGAAGTCGAGACGATGTCGATCGACGCAGAACATGTCCGACAGTGACAGCGCGACCATCGAGTCGTAGTCGTGGGCGAAGTTGACGACCTTTCGAATCGCCTCTTTGGCCGGGGGCAGGTCGAAGAGGTAGCCCTCGACGTACGTGATCTCCGAACGCGCGATCAGCGCTTCGTTGATGTCCGAGACGCGAAGTTGGTTCGAGGCACCGAGGTACGTCGCCATCGTTCGCTGCGCGTCGTCGGTGATGAAGACGTGGCAGCGTCCGGTCGCACCCTCGTCGCTGGCGGCGATCGCCAAGTCCACTTCGACGCCCATCGACGTGAGATCGTGCGTGAAGCGCTTGCCGAAGTCGTCGTCGGCCACCTTGCCGATGTAGCCGCACGTTCCCCCGAGGGCCGCCACACCGGCGATGGAGTTGGCGACCGAGCCACCGGACATCTGGATCGTGGGACCCATGGCGTTGAAGAAGGTCTCGAGCTGGTCGGCTTGGATGAGCGACATCGCCGCTTTCACGAGGCCGAGTTGTCGGTAGACCTCGTTCGAATCCTGCGAGATTATGTCCAGCATCGCGTTGCCGATACCGGTCACCGCCAGACGATTCGGACCGGGTTTCACGCGGAGTGAAACCGGTGTCGGGCTTTCTGTCACTTAGCGAGGATAGAGCCTTTGGAACTACGGTTGTTTCATATGTCCACTGAATCCAACCCCTATCGTCTCGCCCGAACGGTCGTCCCATCGGCGTACCGAATCTTCATCACACCTAATTTGGAGAGCGCCACCTTCACCGGTCGAGTCGAGATCGACGTCGAGATCACTGAACCAACCAGCGAAGTGCGGCTGAACGCCATCGAACTCGACCTCAGCGCCGCGACACTCACGACCGACGGCACGGCCCATCGCTCGATCGATCTCCGCCTCGACGAGGAGTACGAAGTCGCGACCTATACGTTCGACGCTCCCCTGCCTGCGGGATCGGCCATCCTCGAGATCGCCTTCAACGGCATCTTGAACGACCAGTTGCACGGCTTCTATCGCTCGACGTACACGGACCCGACGGGCGTGAAGCACACGATCGCCACGACGCAGTTCGAGAACACCGACGCCCGTCGCGCCTTCCCCTGCTGGGACGAGCCGGCCTTCAAGGCGACGTACCAGGTGAACCTGACGGTGCCGAGTCACCTCGCCGCCTACTCCAACGCGCCGATCTCGTCGAATACGG
>CALGFJ010000181.1 GCA_937881055.1 uncultured Acidimicrobiaceae bacterium
TGCCGACCTTCGTGGCGATCAGCCGAGAGGTCATCACGGTCGTACCGAATGACCTCATTGAAGCCAGTCTTTCGCTGGGCGCGACTCGTTGGCAGGTGATTCGCGAGGTCGTCCTCCCGACGGCCAAGATCGGACTTTTTGGCGCCACGTTCTTGGCCCTGGCACGTGCGACCGGAGAAACGGTCGCGGTGGCGTTGGTCGCTGGTGGCGTGGCCAACGTGCAGTTTCACTTGCTCTATCCCGGCACGTCAATTGCGGCGTGGATCGCCACCGAGTTCGGTGAGGCGCAGGGCAACGAGATCGCCGCCCTGATGGCCCTTGGCGTGTTGCTGATGCTCGTGAACTTCGGGCTCTCACTAATCAGCCGGTGGTTGGTCAGTCGTCAGCGCAAGGTCTTGGCGGTCGTATGAGCAACATGATCGAACTCGAGGAACCGGAAGCGACCGGACATCAAATGCGAGACGAGATCCGCACTATCTCGGACCGGGTTCGTCGACGGCGTCAATTGCGCTCGAAGATCATGGTCACGCTGTGCGCCATCGCACTCTCCATCACGGCGGTTCCGCTGTTCTTGCTCTTGTACCAGTTATTCAACCGGGGTCTGCCCGTCGTCTTGCACACTGGCTTCTATACGCAGTTACCTCAGACGCCCACCCTGATCACTCCGAACGCCACCGGTGGTGTCTCGAATGCCATCATCGGCACCCTCGTGCTCTCGCTCTACGCCTCGATCATGGCGATTCCTATCGGTGTTCTCGTCGGAATCTACTTGGCCGAATCCGACTCGAAGCTGGCGACGTCACTGCGAGTGATCTCCCAGACGATGGCCGGCGCCCCGTCAATCCTCATGGGTCTCTTCGCCTTCTCCTTCGTCGTTCGCGACCTGCATATCGGCTTCTCGGCGCTGGCCGGGTCATTCGCGTTGGCCGTGTTGATGCTTCCGGTCATCATCATTTCATCCGAGATTGCCGTGCGGGGCGTTCCAAACACCCTTCGTGAGGCCGGTCTGGCACTTGGTGCCAAGCCCCACAAGGTCTCGATGAAGATCGTTCTCCCGGCGGCGGTGACCGGAATCGTGACCGGCATCATTCTGGCGATCTCTCGAGCCATCGGAGAAACGGCGCCCGTGCTCTTGGTAATCGGGGGCGGCTACATTAATTCGTGGAAGCCGTTGGACCCCGTTGCCGCCTTGCCGCTCTCAATCTACGAGAACGCCAAATCGGAATGGCCCAGTCTGCGTACCGAAGTGTGGGGTATAGCGCTGGTGCTCGTTGTGTTCGTTTTTGTTTTGAGTTTAAGCGCCCGAATTTGGGCATCGAGAAAGCAACAGGCAAGGTAACCAATGGACCAAGAATTCATGGCACAAGTCGAGACGAAGGTCGCGGCACCCACCGAGGCACCCGAACGCGGGACCGCCGCGATGCAACTAAAGAACGTCGCTGTGTCGTTCCACGGTCGCACCGCCGTTCGTGACTGTACGTTCGACGTCACGAAGAATCGCGTGACCAGTCTTATCGGACCGTCCGGTTCGGGTAAGACGACGTTGCTTCGCGCGCTCAATCGCCTGCACGATCTCACGCCCGGCGCCAAGGTCTCGGGACAGATCCTGCTCGAGGGCACCGACATCTACCGCGGCGACATCACCGTCACCGAACTGCGCACTCGCGTGGGCATGGTGTTCCAGCGCCCGAACCCGTTTCCGACGATGTCGATCTACGAGAACGCGGTCTCCGGTCTGCGCTTCAACGGTGTGAAGAAGAAGGCGATCCTGGACGAGGCCGCCGAGACGTCGCTCAAGTCCGCGGCCCTCTGGGACAGCGTGCAAAACCGCTTGAAGGTCGCCGCCTCCAACCTCTCCGGTGGTGAGCAGCAACGACTCTGCATCGCGCGCGCCCTCGCTATGGACCCCGAGGTCCTCTTGATGGACGAGCCGACGTCGGCATTGGACCCGATCGCGACGTTGAAGATCGAAGGACTGATGACCGAACTGAAGAAGCGCGTCACGGTCATCATCGTGACGCACAACATGCAACAGGCCGCTCGCATCTCGGACGACTGCGCGTTCTTGCTCATGGGTGAGGACCGCGCCGGTGAACTTATCGAGTTCGACACCACCGAGAAGATCTTCAACAACCCCATCGACCCGCGCACGCTGGACTACACCCTCGGTCGCTTCGGCTGATACGCGCTTTGGCGCGTGCCAGACTACCCGGAGAGTATTCGACGGGAGGTCCGGTGGCAAAGGAACTGTGGCAGGAGTCGGCGTCATCGCTGGCGGACATGATTCGTAGCGGCGCCACGTCATCGCGCGACGTCGTGGAAGCGCACCTCGAACGAATCGACGCGGTGAACGAGGGGGTCAACGCAGTCGTCGAAGTGCGTCCCGACGAAGTGCGGGCCGAAGCCGACGCCGCCGACGCGAAACAAAAGGCCGGTGGTCCTCTCGGTGTCCTGCACGGTGTGCCGTTCACGATCAAGCTCAATCTTGACGTCAAGGGTTACGCCACCAACGAGGGCTGCGTAACCCTCAAGGACTTCATGGCTAGTGACGACTCGCCACCGGTCGAATTGATGCGCCGCGCCGGGGCCGTGGCCCTCGCGCGAACCAACATGCCCGACCTTGGACTCCGGATCAACACCGAGTCCTCGCTCTACGGCGCGACGCACAATCCCTGGAAACGAGGTCGCACGGCCGGCGGCTCCTCCGGCGGGGAAGCGGCCGCAATTGCATCGGGGATGAGCCCCATCGGACTGGGCAACGACATCGGCGGATCGCTTCGCAATCCGGCCTACGCCTGCGGGATTGCGTCGATTAGGCCGTCGCGCGGTCGAGTCGCCCAGGGCAACCCCTCGTCGTTGCTGGACATGCCCATCAGCTCACAAATCATGTTGGTGAATGGCGTCTTGGCTCGAACCGTCGCCGACGTCCGCCTCGGGCTCAGCGTCGTGATGGGAGCGCACCACCGCGATCCGCAGTCCGTCGATGTGCCGCTCGGCGGACCGGCCGTCACCAAGCGCGTGGCGCTCGTGCCCGAACCCTTCGGTGGTGAGACCGACGACAGCGTCGCCGAAGGAGTGCGCATCGCGGGTCGGGCCCTCGAAACCGCCGGCTACGAGGTCGAAGAGATCGAACCGCCCATGGTGTTCGAGGCGTACCTCGCCTGGACCGAACTTATGATGACCAGCCTGGCCGTGACGCGGCCCTTGCTCGAGGCGGTACTCGGAGAGGGCGGCCAACGCTTCTTGGAGCTGACGACGATCGAGTTTCCGCCGGCGACGCCTGAGTCGATGGAGCTGATGCACGCGAGTCGCTACAGGGTCGAAAAGGCGTGGCGCGAGTTCATGTCGACTTATCCGCTCGTCGTCGGACCGGTTTGGACCCAACCGCCTTTCGAGCACGGCTACGACATCATCGATGCCGACACCGCCATGAAGGTCGTGGAACTTTTCCGCTTCGTGATGCCCGCCAACCTGATGGGACTGCCCGCCGCCTGTGTCGCGACGGGCGTCGCCAACGGTTTGCCGACCGGCGTCCAGGTGATGGGGACGCTGATGCGCGACGACCTCTGCCTCGACGCCGCCGAAGCGATCGAGGACGTGGTGGGCGTGCTGACCCCAATCGACCCCCGGGAGTAGTCGGCGGTGGCGCTCGTTCGCCCGATCGCCTACGAGGACGTCGCGGCGGCTGTTGAATTGCTTCGCGGCGGATCGCTGATGGCCGAAGCCGAAGACTCATCGCAGGTCGACGACTACTGGTCGGCCGTCGAAGAGACGCGAGCTCGACTCGGCGACGTCCTGGTCGCCGACGTCGACGGCGACGTCGTCGGGATCTGCCAGGTCATCATCTTCCAGCACTTCCAGCACACCGGTGGGTGGTGTTGTGAGATCGAGAGCGTGCACGTTCGAAAAGACATGCGAAGTCGCGGCATCGGCGCGCAGATGCTTCGCGCGGTAGAGGACTTGGCACGTCGGCGCGGTTGTTATCGGGTGCAACTGACGAGTCGCAACGTTCGAGAAGACGCCCACCGTTTCTACCGCGCCAACGGCTACGGACAGACCAGTCAGGG
>CALGFJ010000182.1 GCA_937881055.1 uncultured Acidimicrobiaceae bacterium
CGCGGACGATCCGAACGGTCTGCGCTGTCCGATGGCGAGTCACGTTCGGCGGTGCAATCCGCGCGACGGTCGAATCGTGCAGCGCAACACCAATCACGCCCGACGGCTCGTGCGTCGCGGCATCCCGTACGGGCCGCCCTTCAATCCCGAAGCGCCCGACGACGTCGAGCGGGGGCTCCTCGGCGTCTTTCTCTGCGGCAGCCTCATCGCCCAATACGAGGCCGTCCAGTACGACTGGGTGAACTTGGGATTGCAGGACCCCCGAATCACGGGCACGAACGATCCGGTGATCGGCAACAACGACGCCCAATTCAGTTCGTTCACACTGCCGGTCGGCGACTCTTCGATTCAACTCCGCGGCTTTCCGCGATTTGTTCACACGAGGGGCGGGGAGTATCTCTTTCTCCCGAGTCTCAGCGCGCTGAGGTACCTCGGCGCCCTGGGGCACTAGATCCATGGGGGCCGAGAACGTCGTCGTGCTGTTCACCGACATCGTGGGCTCGACCGAGCTCTCGATGTCGTTGTCGCCCGACGTCGCTGACGAGGTGCGTCGCGCCCACTTCTCCACCCTCCGTCAGGCCATCGCCGAAACCGACGGCGCGGAGGTCAAAAACCTCGGTGACGGGCTCATGGTGGTGTTCACGTCGGCGTCGTCAGCACTCAACTGTGGGGTCGCGATGCAACAGGGCGTCGAGCGCTCCGGTCGCGGACAGACTCGACCGATCGGACTGCGCGTTGGGTTGAGCGGCGGCGAAGTCACTCGCGAGGACAACGACTACTTCGGCGATCCAATCGTGGAGGCCGCCCGACTCTGCGGCCACTGTGACGGTGGTCAGATTCTCGCGACGAACGTGGTGCTGCTGATGGCCGGACGTCGCAACGCGCACCCGAGCCAGTCGGTGGGCGCCGTGTTGCTCCGGGGGCTCCCCGATCACGTCAACGTTACAGAGGTCCTCTGGCAACCCTTGGCCAGCGACGTCGTCGAGTCAACGATTCCCCTGCCCGGTCGCCTGGCGCCGCGACCGACCTTCGGCGTCGTCGGACGACTCTCCGAACTCGAGGTGTTGGTGGAGGCCGGTCGCCGAGTGGAGCGCACGGGCGATCGCGAGGTACTCCTCGTCTCGGGCGAGGCGGGTCTCGGCAAGACAACACTGGTCGCCGAAACGGCCCGACGCCTCTTCGACGACGGGCACTGCGTCCTGCTCGGTCACTGCGAAGAGGATCTGGCGACGCCGTATCAGCTCTTCGCCGAAGCACTCGGGCACTACATCACCTACGCCCCGGAAGATCGACTGCTCGCGCACGTCGCCCAATTCGGACCCGAGTTGTCGCGACTGACGCCGGCCCTGGCGAGCCGTCTGCCGGACCTGCCCGCCCTTCGTTCCTCGGACCCCGAGTCCGAGCGTTTCTTGTTGTTCTCGGCGGTAGTCGGACTATTGGGCGACGCCGCGAGCTTTCAACCGGTGACCCTCGTGCTCGACGACCTCCAATGGGCCGATCAGGGGAGTCTGCTCTTGCTGCGACATTTGGCTGACTCCGATCGACCAATGAAGGTGTTGACCCTCGGCACCTTTCGCGACAGCGAGGTCTCGAACGTCCACCCCTTCCTCGAGACCCTCGCGGCGTTTCAGCGGTTCTCGAACGTCCTTCGAATCGAACTCGCCGGCATGGTGCCCGACGAGGTCGTGGCCCTCATCGAGGCCGCCGCGGGCTACGCCCTCGACGACGAGGGTCTGACACTGGCCCGGGCCCTGCATGACGAAACCGACGGCAATCCCTTCTTCGTGACCGAGGTGTTGCGCCACGTCGCTGAAACGGGGGCCATCAGGCAAAGTGAGAGCGGTCGATGGGTCCTGGATGGCCCGTACGACCAGATGGTCTTGCCGGAGAGCCTTCGCGAGGTCATCGGTGTTCGCGTCGGGCGACTGGGTGCCGACCAGGGTCGAGTATTGGGTGTCGCCGCCGTCATCGGTCGCGACTTCGACCTCGACCTTCTTTCGGAGGCGGTCGTCATGAGCGAGGACGCGCTGCTGGACATCTTGGACGAATGCGTCGCGGCGTCGTTGGTGCTCGAAGTCGCGAGCCGGCCCGGTCGCTACAGCTTCGCTCACGCCCTCATCCAACACGCGATTTCTCAAGACCTCGGTCCCGCGAGACGAGCCCGCACCCACCAGGTCATCGGTGAAGCCCTCGAGCGTCTCTGTGGTGATCGGCCCGGTGTGCGCGTCGGCGAACTCGCTCGACATTGGAGCAGCGCGAGTCAGCCGGCCAACATTGACCAGGCGCTCAAGTACTCGTGTCTGGCGGGCGAGGACGCGCTGGCTTCTCTCGCCCCCGGCGACGCGCTGCGTTACTACCACCAGGCGGCCGCGCTCGCCGAACAGTTCGAGGTCGAGGATTCGAGCTTGACGATTGACATGACAATCGGATTGGGCATCGCGCAACGTCAAACGGGTGACCCCCTCAATCGCGAGACGCTGATTCAGGCGTCGCGCGACGCCGTTTCGTTGAACGACACCGAACGACTCGTCGCGGCGGTGCTCGCCAACGACCGGGGATGGGCCAGTGGCGCGGGCGCCGTGGACTGGGAAAAGATTGAGTATTTGGAGTTGGCGTTGGATCGTCTGGACGCCAATCATCCGGACCGGGCGCTCATTTTGAGTGTTTTGTGCGCCGAGCTCACTTTCGGGAGCGAACTCGAGCGCCGCCAAGCACTGGCTGAAGAGGCGCTGCGCGCCGCGGAGGTCCTCGGGGATGACGTGATCACCGTGCGCGTGATCAACCATTTGACGTTTCCATTGTTCGTGCCGGAACTGCTCGAAGCTTCTCTCGCTCGCTCGGCGGAGGCCCTTCGACTCGCGACGCGGATCAACGACGCGGTGCTGTTGTACTTCGCCGCCATCTTCCGCGCCGATGTCGCCATGCGTGCGGGCGACATCGGCGAAGTCGATCGTTGTCTCGCGCTCGCTGAACCGTTGGTTCGTCGCTTGAATCAGCCGGCGTTGAACTGGGAGTTCACGTATCACCGAGCCAAGCGAGCACAAATCACGGGCGACACCGTTGAGGCGGAGCGACTCACGACCGAAGCGCTCGAAATCGGCGTGGCGTGTGGCCAACCCGACGCCGCGACGTTCTACGGTGCCCAACTAGCCGCGATCTACTGGCAGCGAGGTTCGCTGGGGGATCTCGCCCCGATCATCGAGCAGATGGTCATTGACTCTCCGGGTCTGCCCACGATGAAGTCGGCCCTTTCGATGAGCTACGCCCAGGCCGGACGCCTGGATGAGGTGCGCCAGCTCCTCGAGGAGTTCGCGGCCACCGGTTACGACCTTCCGCACGACGCTACGTGGCTCAACGGCATGACGGAATACGCCGAGGCGGCGATCGACCTCGGCGATCCACAGTTCGCGCAACCGTTCTTCGACGTCTTGGTGCCGTGGTCGGA
>CALGFJ010000183.1 GCA_937881055.1 uncultured Acidimicrobiaceae bacterium
ACGCGTGTCGTGGCCAGTGCCACGACACCGAGTGTGGCGAACAACGACCAAGTGGTTCGAGTCGATCCACTCGACGTCGAGTCGATCGCGCGGGGCCTCGTCGGGGCGCTGGGCGATGGCGTCGATGACGCGAGCCGATTGGCACGTTGTGAATCAGTCGCCGATCTGACGTGGCGCAACGTCGCCCTCGATCACCTGGCGGCGTGGCAGTGAAACTGGCGCTCGACGTCTCGGCCGTGCCGCCCCGACTGGCCGGCGCCGGCCGCTACATCGGCGAACTGGCTCGCCGTGTCCCGGCCACGGGTGTCGAGACGACGCTCATCACGCGGCGTGACGACACGCTGCGTTGGCACGATTGGTCACCGTCGACGCACATCGCCTCGATCGTTCCGAACTCTCGGCCCTCGCGTCTCCTCTACGAGGCGTGGCTCGCCGGGCGCGGTGCCACCGCGCGTTCGGTCGACGTCTGGCATTCGCCGCACTACACCATGCCCCATCGTTCATCCACGCCCACCGTCGTCACGATTCACGACCTCACGTTCTTCACCAACCCCGAGTGGCACGAGCGGTCGAAGGTGCCGTTCTTTCGACGGGCCATCTCGTACGCGGCGACGCACGCCGACGTGCTCGTCACCATCAGTGAGTACACCGCGCGTCAACTGGACGAACAGATCCCGAAGCACGCTCCCGTCGTCGTGGCGACCCTGGGCGTCGACCTGGAACGATTCACGACCGACTCGAGTGGCGACCAAGAACTGCTGCGCGTGCACGAGTTGTCCGCCGAACGACCGTACCTATTCTTCTTGGGCACGTTCGAACCACGAAAGGGTATCGACGTCCTGCTCGACGCGTTCGAGGAAGTCGCGCGCCACGACCCCGACGTCGAGCTCTGGTTGGCCGGGCAGCCCGGTTGGGGCGTGAAAGAGATCGAGGCCAGGATCGCCGGTCACGGCGCCTCTTCGAGGATTCGCCGCCTCGGCTTCGTCGATGAGTCGGTCCTGCCGGCGTTGTTGCGCCAGTCCCGGGCGGTCATCTATCCATCGCGCGGCGAGGGGTTCGGACTGCCCGTCGTCGAGGCGCTCGCCTGTGGTGCGAGCGTCGTGACGTCGTCACAGACCGTGATGTCCGAGATCGCCGGCGACGCGGCATTGCTCGCCCCCGCCGGGGACGCGGCCCGATTGGCCGAAGAGATTATGACCGCACTCAACGCGAGCGACGAACAACGCGAGCGTCGCGCCGTGGTGGCGCGAGCGCGCGCCGAGATCTTCACCTGGGATTCCTCGGTCGCCCAACACGTGAAGGCGTACGAGATGGCGGTCGGAAAGTGAAGGCGCTCGTCACCGGAGCGGACGGCTTCGTCGGTCGCCATCTCCTCGAGCACCTGCGCGCCAGTGGCGACGACGCGGTCGGCGTCGACCGCGAGTGCGACGTGACGGATGCCAAAAGCGTGATCGGCACATTGGAGAGCGTGCGGCCCGACGCGATCTATCATCTGGCCGCGTTGACGGCCGTCGGCGCGTCGTGGTCGAACCCGGTTGAGTACACCCGCGTGAACGTGTTGGGCACGAAGAACGTTCTCGACGCCGCTTTTCGCGTCGTGCCCGAGTCGAGCGTCGTGATCGTGAGTTCGGCCGACGTGTACGGCGTGGTGCGGCCCGAGGACCTGCCACTGGTGGAGTCGTTTCGAGTGGCCCCGGCCAATCCGTACGCGTCGAGCAAAGTCGAAGTTGAGCACGTCGGTCACGACGCCGTTCGCGAACGCGCGCAGCGCGTGGTCATCGCGCGACCGTTCAATCACGTGGGGCCCGGTCAGTCCACCAACTTCGTGGTGCCGGCGATCGTGAATCGATTGCTCCAGGCCGTCGCCGACGGGGTCGACGAGATCGTCGTCGGGGACCTCTCGACGCGGCGCGACTTCAGTGACGTCCGTGACGTCGTGCGCGCCTATCGATTGCTGATCGAACACGGGCTCAGCGGCGAGGTGTACAACATCGCGTCGGGCGTCGACGTCGAGCTGTTCGACATAGCGCAACGGCTCGTGTCGCGCATTGCCGCGCACGTTCGACTTCGTACGGACGAGTCGCTCATCCGGCCGGTCGAAGTGCCGGTGTCGTGCGGCAGCTACGCGAAGTTGAAACGGGCGACGAAGTGGCGTCCCACGATCTCGCTGGACACGTCGTTGCGTGACGTCATCGACGAAATGCGTCAGCGTCGCGGCGAATCCTAGGAAACAACGACAATTCGTGGCGGGACGATCGCGAAAGCGGCCGAGGTCGTCGCTAGGCGCCAACTAGCCTTGAAGTACTGATGGAATCTCGCGCTCCGGCCGTTGTTGCCGTCGTCGTTACCACCGGTTCCGGGCCGGGACTAGAAGCTGCAGTTGCTTCTCTCGCGACCCAGAACTACGAGGAACTAAGCCTGCTCGTCGTGGCGAACGGGGAGACCGAACACGTGCCGGCGCGTGTGGCCGCGGTCGCCCCGAACGCCTTCGTCCGGCTGCTCGACGAGAACCGCGGCTTCGCCGCGGCGTGCAACGAAGCGTCGCTGATGGTCGAAGGTTCGGCCTTCTTCCTCTTCTGTCACGATGACGTCCGCCTCGAATCCGACGCGGTGCAGATGATGGTCGAGGCAGCGTTTCGAACGAATGCGGGCGTCGTCACCCCGAAGTTCGTCTCCTACGACGACCCCATGGTCTTGCTGCACGTCGGTCAGACCTGTGACCGCTTCGGAGTGGTGCACGAGCGTGTCGAGTTGGGTGAGATCGACCACGGTCAACAGGACTTGGAGCGCGACGTCTTCGTCGCGCCCGGCGGCGCGACGCTCGTGCGCAGCGACCTCTTCGCCACGCTGCGCGGCTTCGACCCCCTCATCCCCGTACTGGGTGAAGACCTAGACCTCTGTTGGCGCGCGCAGATCGCCGGAGCGCGCATCGTGGTCGCCCCGACCGCCAAGGTCGCACACCGCGAGACCATCGCGTCGGATGAACGGCCCGTTACCGCCCTCGGCACTCGACGCGCCAGTCGCCAGGACCTCCAGCGTCGCCACCAGTTGCTCGTCGTGTCGACGGGGTGGGGTCGGGGCCACACCATCACCACGTTGCTCGCCCTCTTGGCGATGGACACGATGGAGTTCGCCCTCGCGATCGTCGGTCGCGACCGAGACCGCGCCGGAGCGATCCTCGGATCGTGGCGCTGGCTGATACACAACCGTCGTCGGATCCGCGAGCGCCGACGCCAGCGTCACGAGATCCAGGTCCTCTCCGACGAAGAGCTGCGACGTCTGCAAGTCGGGGGAGCGAGCCGATTGAAGCGCTTCTTCGTGATCTTGGTGCGCGAAGGACTGGACCGCGCCCGTGGCATCCTCCCGCCCGAGGCGCTCGAGGATCACGAGTTCGACGCCGACGCCGTCGGTTTCGCCGCCGCCTTCTCTGAAGACGAGGAGTTCGACGAGATTCCCGACAGCGCGATGATGGAACTTCGCGGCCGTCCGGCGAGGATCCTCACGTCGTTCCGCTCTCAAGCCGTCGTCGTGTTGGTGGTCATCGTGCTGTGGCTCATCGGTTCACGCAACCTCGTCGTGACGCACCTCCCGTTGATCGGTCGCCTCGCGCCCCTCGACTCCTGGTGGATGATGTGGCGTCACTTCTTCGCGTCGTGGTCGCCCAACGGCGTCGGCACCGGCTCGCCGGGCATGCCCGGGTACGCGGTGCTCGCGTTGGCGGGCACGTTCGTCCTGGGACGCATGGGTATCCTGCCCCGCCTCGCGTTGGTCTTCGCCATTCCCATCGGCGCGATCGGCGTCAGCCAACTCCTGAAGGGGCGGGTCTCCAATCGCGCGCGCGTGATCGCGTCCGTCGCGTACATGGCGTTGCCGCTCGGACTCGACATGGTCTCTCAGGGACGCATCGACGTGCTGATCGTCGTGGCGGGACTGCCGTTCATCGTCCGTCGCCTCTTCGAACTGATGGACGTACCCGGTTTTCGAACTCAGCCGTACGCCGAGCCCGTCGCGTTCGGTGACCGCGGATGGCGATCGACGTACGCCGGCCAGCGCATGATCGCGGTGATGCTCATCGCGTTGATGACCGCGATGGTGCCCGCCACGCTGATCGCGGTCACGCTGATCATCCTGGGCGTGTTCCTCGCGCGTCTCTTCGAGAGCGACGAGGGAGTGAACACCTCGGGTCCGTGGCGATTCCTCGGCTCTCTCTGGCTCAACGTGGCGATTCTCCTCCTGCCGCTCACGATCGACGTGGCCCTCGCGGGTCGACGCGCGCTGGGCGTGTTCGGTCTGGCGCGCGGTCCGTGGTCGGTACCATCGTTCGCCGAGTTAGCGCGCGGCGGGGACGGCGGATTCGGTCTCTCGTGGGCCGGCTGGTTGCTGCCGGGTGCGGCGCTCGTCGGACTGTTGCTGTGCAAGGGCGAGCGGCGTCGCATCGCCTCCAAAGCCGCGTCGATCGCGACCCTGACGCTCATCGTCGCCGCACTCGACGCTCGTCACTGGATGGGATCGTTCGCGCCCGACCTCGACGTGCTCTTGGCGCTCTACGTGGTGATGCTCGCACTGTTGGTCGGACTCGGGGTCGCAGCGCTCGAGAACGACCTGCGCGCGGCCGGCTTCGGGTGGCGCCAATTCGCCGCCGGACTGTCGGTTACCGCCATGGTCGTGGCGATCGTGCCGTTCGTCGCGATCTTCGGGAGCGGTCGATTCGACCTGCCCACGACGAGCGTCGCCGAATCGTTGAGCACGTTGTCTCCTTCGTCGGCCGGGGGGTACCGCGTACTCTGGCTGGGCGATCCCTCCGTCCTTCCACTGGCGAGTTGGTCGATCGCGCCGGGGCTCGCGGCCGCGACGTCGATGAACGGACTGCCCGGAGGGACGTCACTCTTCACGACTCCCGATTCGGGGACGAGCAACGTCATCTTGGACGCGGTCCAGTCCGCGGTGGAGGGCCAGACCGTGCGGCTCGGCGAGTTGCTCGCACCGGCCGGCATCTCGACGATCGTCGTCATGAACTCATCGGCGCCCGAACTCCAAGGCGTCCAGACCGTGCCCCTGCACCCGGTACCCAAGGTGTTGTTGACGGCGCTCGGCCGTCAGAGCGATCTGTCGCTCGAACTCCAGACGAGGTCGGTCGAGGTTTTCTCCAACTCCCTCTTCCACGGGATCGTCTCGGAATCCGTGCCCGGTCAGAAGTCGCCGACGCCGATCTTCACGAGCGCGTCCGAGACGGGACCGGTGATTCCCGGCGCCATCGTTCGAGCGGGCGTGGCTCCGGCGGATGCCTTCGGGCTCGACGTCGACGGTCAAGCCGCGTCGCGCGCGATTGACCACCTCTGGACGCCGATCTTTCACGTGAGTGCCACCGCGGGTTCCGGCGACGGCGTCAACGGACCGACCGGGAAACTCGTGCTGCACCGCTTACCCCTCAACGCGCTACTCGCCGCACTCACGTTGTTGATCTGGGCGCTGGTGTTCTTGGGATTCGGTTGGTTCCGTCGACTCGAGTGGCTCGTCACCGGGCGACGAAAGCCCACCCATCCGCGACACGCCAAGGATCACTATGAGTAGTCGCCGCCGCGTCCCGTTCTTGCTGGTGCTGGCCCTGGCGCTGATCGTGGTCGGCGTCGTGAGTTCCATGGCGAAGAGTGTCGATCCCTCCCAATTGCCCAGTGCGCTCGCGCTCAACGGACAGGCCGAATCGACGGCGCTCTACTGCACTGGATTCTCGAGCGCCAAACTCGGTGAGTCCGGTCGGGTGATCTTCTTGAATACGACCGATCACTCGCACGTGGTCACGATCAAGGACGTGTCGGACGCGGGTGATGCCTCTTCCAAGGAAGTGACGCTCGGCGCCTACCAACAGTTCGGCTTCGATCCCAGCGTCGGACTGCAGGGCGACTACTTCGGCGTGGGCGCCCAGGTGAGCGGCGGCGGCGTGGTGGGCGTCGAAGTGACGAAAGACGACTCCAGTGAGGCGCCGTGCATCTCGACGGGCGTCACTGACTGGTTCGGCGCCGGATTCGACACCACGGTCGGATCGAACGCGATCTTGAGCGTCTACAACCCGACCGCGACGCCCGCGGTCTTCAACGTCTCGACGTTCTCATCGTCGGGGTACGTCGCGCCGGCGAAGTTCCAGGGCTACGCGGTCGGCGCCCACTCCCAGGCCGAGATCCACCTGGGCAGCGCGATCGTCAACATGAGTGACGTCGGCGTTCACGTCCTGGTGCTGCGCGGCGCGCTCGATATCGTCGGGCTCGAGCAGTCCGGTCCCACGGTGTCGTTCAATACGGGTGTCGCCCGTCCAGCGACCTCGGCGATCTTCCCTCTCGTCACGACCGCGAACGAAGCGGCCGCGCAGATTCGACTCTCGAACCCCGGACCGGCGCCGGCCAACGTGACGCTCGCGGTGACGCTTCCGCCCTTCCACGTGCCGAACCAGACGGTGACCGTCG
>CALGFJ010000184.1 GCA_937881055.1 uncultured Acidimicrobiaceae bacterium
GCATCAAGAGAAGTTCATGAACGAGCGCCTCGGTGAAGCTCTCGCCAAGGGTGGCATCACCGCTCCACCGACCAGCGTGACGTGGCTCGAACTGTTTGCCCATATCCAAATGGGTAGCTGAAGAATCATCCAAGCCGTGAGACGCTTCCGTTTCGCGCGTCTTTCAAGGACAGAATCGCTGGGTGACTGAGGGCCGACGTACACAATCTCCGACTGGCGGCTTGAATCGTGGGGCGGTTGAGTGTCGGCAAGTCGAAGTCAACAATCTCCGACTGGAGAGTCTCTCCTTGGAGAGCACTGACTTAGTCGATTTACTTGCCGGCTCGTAGTTAGAAAGGACCTTCGGAGAGGGCGCCGGTGACCAGAGCACGTATCATGCCCTCAGTCGAGTCCGTCCATGCACCACTCGACGAGACAAGCACAGGGGTGAGTTCGACCATGATGATGTTCCCGTGACGCGTCAAGGCGAATACCTCGTCTTCAATAACGGGCGTTTGGGTCGAGGTGTTCTCGTAGTAATTCGAGAGTGACATCTCAAACGCCCGACTCCCATCACCGAGATTCAGCGCCTGAAAACCCAACGTCGCGATTTGGCCCAACGGCCCCGTCACCCCCACCGCCCCGGTGAAGGCGTGCTTTCTCTCAAAAGCCTCGTAGCTGTGCCACGCCGAGACCTTGACAGGACCGAAGCCGGTTACGACCTCAGCGACTATCGGACCGGAAACACCCTGGGCGTCGTTCGCGTAGTTATATTGGCAGCTCGAGCCGGGAAGACTGGTGTCACTATTTCCGAGTTGGTAAAAGGGCACGAGAAAGGGAAAATGCACTGGGCCGAAACCCCCATTATTGAGGTTGGTCGCTGGAGCCACCGCGACTTGAGTCGCGTCCGCCACTGCTTTGGCCGTAACGATGGAAGAGCAGATCACATCCTTATTCGGCTTGGGCTTTGTTGCCGACGATGCGGCAGACGGTGCCAACGACACGGCCGCACAAATAGTGACAACACTGATGACCGCAACGCGAGTTAATCGCCGTCCAAATGACAGAGTCAGTCGTTGACCGAGATCTCGGAACACTATTGCCTCCTCGTCGGAACTAGCGCAGAATCACCGACTGTCCTCACAAAAGCGAGCCTAAGAAACGCGCACACGCCCAATGGCGACACAGTAGTACACAGGACTCACTATTGGGTCGAAGTTTCTCACGAGAGAGATCCCCTGACTTGTGAGTTCGACTCTGCGGGCCGACGTGAACCCGCACGCTCGTCGAACTCATTTCGTAATCATGAAATTACTTGAGGTGGAGTGAGAGAAACGCTAGTGACGGTGGCTCTTGTTCCAAAAAGAATGATTCAGTGTGACAACCAGTAGAGAACACGACGGTGCTGCTTGAAGGGAGAACGCTGGTCAGACTCTCGACTCCCGGGTGAAATGGATCATCGACGCCCGACGCAACTCTCAATGGGATCCCCTTCAATGAATCAACATGTGTAATCACGTTGCCTGCAACAAAAGTCGACTTGGAAGCGAAGGCACCTTCGTTGGCCGCGTGCGCCTGTGCATAGGTGGTCCAAACGGCAGGGCTGATCGCCGCGACCGCCGACGCAAGGCCCGGGTACCGTTCGGCAATGGCGAGCGCTCCGTACGCGCCCATCGATATTCCCATCAATCCAATCTGATGCGGAGCGATACCAAGTCCTTTCCGCTGACAGAAAGGGATGAGTTCGTGAACCACCATCGACATGGGGTCGTCACCGGGATGAGGATTCCAATACCCGTTGCCTCCGTCGACGGTGACGATGGCCATCGGTGAGAGCGGCGCGCCATCGACTCGAAGAGCCACCGCTTGGGCGGGTGACATCCCGAAAAGAGACGTCGTGTGATTGTTGCCGTATCCGTGAAGCATCACGATGAGCGCCAACGAATCACCGGGCTGATGTGCCGGCGGATAGGCGATGGTGTAGCCAACGCTCCGGCGACGAGCCTCGGAGTAGAACCGTCCGGTTTCGCTGGGTCCGACCGTCTCGAAGGATAGCGGTGTGGCGGGCACCGAACAGGCACCGTCGATCCGGTCGAGCAGTTGCTTACCAGGAAGGACGCCGTGATTTACGAGCTCAAGTCCGGTCGCGCC
>CALGFJ010000185.1 GCA_937881055.1 uncultured Acidimicrobiaceae bacterium
CGAGCGCGTCGCTCCAACGAAGTAACGCGGGAATGACGAGCGACGACGTCTTGCCCACCTGCGTGGGTCCGATGATCAGAAGTGAACTGCGTTCCGCGAGGCGGACTCTCGGCCCGTAACCGACGCCGTGAAACGTTCGTCGTCCGAGCGACGGGCGATCATTCATCGGACTTCGGAATTCTCATTGCGCGATCCGTGTCGATGAAACAGTTATCCCGACCGTCGGGCCGCACCTGAACGATCGAACGGTGTGCTCCATAACGCACGAGTGCGGTTCCTTTCGGCAACGCGGAGAGGTAGCGCTCCTCGCGATGGTGCAACCCCAACGCAACCGCCATCTCTCGGGCCTCGTCGGGGGGTTGGCGAAAGAGCCAGGCCGTCTCACACTCGCGCAACAGTCCTTGCGCTCGTTCACGCTGGACCGAGCCGACGTCACCCACCGCGGCGACGTCACTCCAACGGTGCAAGACCAGCACGTGACTGATTCCCTTGGCCCGCGCCAACTTCCACGAGCCCTGCAACCAACGAAGTGCGTGCGGATCGGCCAGAAGGGTCCACGCCTCATCGAGCACGAGATAGCCGAGTTGGCTGTCCAAGGCGACTATCTGTTGCGCCGCCGCTATCGCACTCAATGCGGCGACGGAGAACGAGTTCGACGACCACTGCGCCGAGAGATCGAGAACGACGAGTTGACCCGCGAAGACCATTGGTTCTTCGTCACCGTCGAAGAGACCGGCGAGGTCACCGTGGATGAACCGGTACAAGGTCAGGGCCAGGGTCCGTTCCGGCGTCGAGGTGGTCGACGCCAAATGAGAATGGAGTACTTCAAAGAGGGCGCGCAACACTCGTCGCGGTCGCGGTGACTCCAACTGCTGCCACACCTCATCGATGACGTAGTGCTGATCGCTCTTCAGCGCCACACCTTGTGCGCTGGCGACGAGGGCGCGAAGGAGATCTCGACTCTCGCGGTCGTTCGAAGGAAAGGGATTGCACCATCCGTCGCTGCCGAGCGCGACCACGTGCACTCCGTAGGACTGCGCCAACTCCGCGTACTCGCCCTTCGGGTCAATCACGACCGCTCGACGACCGCGCTCGAGCGCCCGATCGAGCATCATCTTCACCACCGTGCTCTTGCCCGCGCCGATCGAACCGGCGACGATCACGTTCGGATTGGACACCAATCCCGATGAATAGGCGTCAAAGGGATCGAGTACGAAAGACCCGCCCCGCTGAGCCGCGCCGAGGCTGCGCCCCCCGAGGCCAGTACCGGCGTCGTGGGCGGGAACCATGAGACTGATGAGGTCACGTGAGGTCGCCCAGTGCGTCCAGGAACGTCTCACCATCCGGGGCCACCCGGGAGTTGCGCGCAGTACCACAGGGCCTGGCGGCCATACCCCGGTTCGCAGCGCAATCCGGATTCGACGCTCGTTCGGGTGACCGCTTTCACGTCTCGTCGAAGTTGTTGCAGCGAACTCGCTCGAATCACAATGAATACCGCAATGCGTAGGAGTGCGGTTCCCTCGACGACGAGCGACTCTCGTTGGCGAAGTCGCTCGAGAGTGTGCGATGACTGCGCCGTGCGCCGAAATCCGGCCGCCAGCGACGTAACGTCGTCACTTCCAACGCGGTGAACGGCTCGAGCCGCCAGTCGGTGCGCGCGAACGCCCCCGACTACGTCGACGTGCAGCGCGACGTCGAGTTTCGGTGACGCAAACTGCATTCGTTCGAGAAGCGCGTGCCCGTCCGGGACGGAACTGAAGTCTCGTATTCGTAACACCCGAACTACTTCACGATCGTCTCGAACATGCGCCCATCGTTCGAGCAACCACGAGGCGCTCGGATCACCACCGTTCCGCGATGATTCAGATATCGAAGTGCTGTTCACCAACCAGCTCGACGGTGGACTCACATCCAAGGGAGCGGCCAGCAGGGTCGTTACGCCACTCGGCGACGAGCGAACGTGTAATGAGAAGTGACGAGTCCCATCCGCCGTCGAGAGGGCGTCGGCGAACTCCGCGAGCGCGTGCGCGTTGAGTCGATCGCGTCCCGAGAGGTCGAGGCGGCCGCGATGTTGTAGTTCGTACCCGCGCACGGTCGCGTCGCCACGTGCGCGTATCGTCGTCGCCTCGCCGCTCTGCCCGACGCGGATCGACGTCCACCGCGATCGAACGGTGAAAGTGGTGGCGATGAGCAATCGCTCTCCAACGGTTAAGCCGTCCTTCGTCGGTACCGCGCACGAGAGGAGGACGATCCCGATCATCAGTTCGAACGCTTCGCCATGGGCTTGCGTGAGCCACTCTCCAGCGAGCCCGACGCCGGAGATCGCGAGCGCGGCCTGATGTCGGCGAACACCGATCCACCGGCTCTCGCCGTCGGCCACGCCGAGGCCGAGCAGTTCACTCATCGAAGTGCCATCCGATGACCGGACCCATCTCGTCCGTGCGATAGGCGACGTGACCCCCGCGCGGTGTCGGTGTGCCAATGGGGGGCGCCATCTTTTCACCGGTGACTTCGGGCATGGGAGTCTCGGGCGTGCCCTCCCACATGTCCAGGCCGAGATCGTCCGGACGCGGTTCCGGTCCGGTGAAGGGAACTCCGGGGGTCATCGCGCGTACCGCCTGGGCCACGGGCGATGAGGGGATGTCAGTTACCGATTTGGTGAACCTCGCGCGAACGCCTTCAAGATTGTGCAGCGCCGCCGTCTCAACGAAAGGGATCACCTTCAGGAGAAGAAACGGTGAAAACGTTGCGAGGATCAAGGTGACGGCGCCGGTAATCACTTGTGTCGCAGAACTCCCCTGCAATTCATCGAATCCGAGCGAGAGCGTGATCACGATGAGGAACTTGCTCGCGGCAACGGCCATGAACGTCTCGGCGAGACGCCACCCCAGTCGACGTCCCGCGGGGAACGTCGCGAGCGGCACGATGACCGGCACGAGCACGAGCAACAGCGTCAGGATCACGGCACGAACGATGAGCTCACACCACAACATCCATGTTCCGATCACGATCGCCACGGCGAGAACGAAGAGGGCGAAGGCCGGGGTCGCCGTCGCCAGGCTGGTCAGCGCATTGGTGAGTGTCGCCTGGTGATCGATGACCGTATTCGACGCACTCGATGAGAGTTGGTTGATCGTTTCAAGTATGAGCGCCGCCATCGGACGCGCGACGAAGATCGCCATCACGCACGCCGGCGCCACGCCGAGATACACGCGCCACAGCGACGCGCCGTCGCCGTGGCGAACTGCGTGGAGCGTCGCAACGAGTAGTCCGACCATCAACAGCGCCGGCGAAAGATTGACGAGCACATCGAATTCCGGTGCCGCCGAGCGAATCACGGTCGAAGGTTCGCTCGCCGAGGTCAGCACCGCGCCCGCGGAGGAGAGGAACCATCCGACGCTGCTGAGAATCCAGTTCGTGAGGGTGCTGAAGAAGCCGCCCACGACAGTGGAGGTCACGACGTGCGTGACACAACTCAAGGGTCGAACGATGCACCAAAGGTGACTCACTAACGAACGCTGAGGCCCGTATTGAAGAAGAAGTTGATCAACGTTGGTGCGGCCCCGATGAGAATCGCGGCGGCGAGCGAGGTCAGCACGGCTCTGCGACCTTGAGAGGACTGGTGCATGTTCTGGGTGTGGCTACCGACGGCCCACAACGCCGCGCCCAGCAGAAGTGCAACTAAAGCGCCAATCAGGGCCCACGCGGCAATTCCGTTGGCAATCTGCTGGAGCGCCGCACTGCCGGGCAGGGCGGACGTCGACGGGGAGAGGTTGACATTGGCGAACAACATGGTGTTCTCGCTTTCCAGAGGTGAGCGCCCAACGGTCGCTGGCGCGACCCCCGAGGCTTTGTCTGCGAGAATGGTCGGGTGCTCGTTGCGGTCGCCACCAATGTGATTTCCAAATGGCCCCCGGCCGCCCTCTACGGAGCCGGCGCCGGGGTCCTCATCGTCGGCCTCCTCATCGGTGTCCTGATCAACCGTCAACGCGGGCACCGAGCCATCGCCCAACGGCTCATGGCACTCGCCTCGCGACTCGGCGTCGAACCCCGCGACGACAGGGGCAAGGTCGAGAACGCCCTCAACTCCCTCGAAGAGGCCGCGGGCATTGCCAGCACGGCGGTATCGGAGTCCAGCGCTGACTCGTCGCGCCTGCGCCAGTCCATGGACTCGCTCCCCCTCGGGCTCGTCCTCTGTGACGAGAGCGGCGGCGTCATCTTCCGAAACAAGCAGGCCGAGGCGTTGATGACGAGTCGCTACGGCGACGCCATCGCCGCCCAAGCGGTCACCGACGTACTCGCCGAAGGTTGGTCCAATGGCGTCGCCGAGCGCACCGTCGATATTTACGGACCTCCGCGTCGGACCCTCACCATTCGCGCCGCCGTCATCGACGACGGCCGTCGACCGTTGGGTGTCCTCGCCATCATCGAGGACGTCTCCGAGCGTCGTCGCCTCGAGGACATCCGTCGGGACTTCATCGCGAACGTGTCGCACGAACTGAAGACGCCCATGGGGGCGCTCGGGCTGCTCGCCGAAACCCTGTTGTTCGAGACCGACCCGTCGGTCGCTCACCGACTGGCCGAGCGAATCAACAACGAAGCCTTCCGAGTCAATCGAATCATTGAAGACCTCCTCGACCTTTCCCGGATCGAGGGCGAAGGCTCCCCGACGCGAGAGCCGATACCCGTCGCCCTGATCGTCGCCGACGCGATCGAACGAATCCGAACCGCCGCCGAACAACATGACGTGAAGGTCGACTTCGTGGAACCCGAGTCCAATCTCGTCGTCGTCGGCGATCGTCGTCAATTGATATCGGCGATCCACGCACTCTTGGAGAACGCCGTCGTGTATTCGCCGAGGGGCGGTCTCGTCAACATCACGATCGACCGCATCGACGCGACGATCAGCGACGACGGCGAGAGCGTCGGACCGGTCGCGCTGATCGCGATCAAGGACCAAGGTGTGGGCATCCCCGCGAAGGACCTCGAGCGAATCTTCGAACGCTTCTACCGTGTTGATCCGGGACGGGCTCGCGAGACCGGAGGCACCGGACTGGGCCTCAGCATCGTTCGCCACGTCGCGCACAATCACGGCGGCAACGTCCTCGTGGAGTCTCGTGAGGGTGAAGGGTCGACGTTCACCCTCGAACTGCCGATGTCGCACTGATGGCGAAGAAACAGTCCAGCGAGAAGCGCATCAACATATTGCTCGTCGAAGATGAGGAGTCCTTCGTCGACGCGCTCACGATCGGACTCGACCGCGAAGGATTTGACGTCGCCATCGCGCGAGACGGCCAGCAAGCCGTGGCCCTCTTCGCGAAGGACACGTTCGACATCGTGCTGCTCGACCTCATGTTGCCCAAGATGTCCGGCCTGGACGTCTGTCGACAGATTCGAACTAGCAGCGAGGTGCCGATCATCATCGTCAGTGCCAAGGGCGAAGAGGTCGACATGGTGCTCATGCTCGAACTCGGCGCCGACGACTACGTCACGAAGCCCTACCGACTCCGTGAGCTCGTGGCCCGGATCCGCGCGGTGCTTCGCCGTCGAGAAACCCACGAGAACGTCGTGGCGTCAGACGACGAAATCCAACTCGGCCCCATTCGCATGGATATCGACGCACGACGCTGCTACGTCGACGGCGAAGAGATCAAACTGCGCAAGAAGGAGTTCGCCCTGCTTCGACTGCTCCTCGAGAACCCCGGACGAGTCCTGACCCGTGAGGTCCTGATCGATCGGATCTGGGGTAGCGACTACGTGGGCGACACGAAGACCCTCGACGTGCACATCAAGCGACTGCGCACGTTGATCGAAGACAACCCGAAGAATCCCGAGCACATCACGACGGTGCGCGGCGTCGGTTATCGCTACGAGGCTACGAAGTCTTCGGCCTGATCGTTCGCAGTTCTCCCATATAGGGCGCGAGCACCTCGGGCAACACGACCGATCCGTCCTCTTGACGGTACGTCTCGATCAACGCGGCCCAGACGCGAGCCCACCCGAGCGCCGATCCGTTCACCGTGTGCACGAGCGCCGTCGTCCCCTCACTGGTGCGGTAGCGCACCTGGGCTCGTCGGGCCTGGTAGTCCCGGAACCAACTGACCGAGGAGACCTCGAGCCAGCGGTCCACGCCAGGGCTGAAGACCTCGAGGTCGATCGTGCGCGCTGACGAGGTTCCGAGGTCTCCGGTGCACAGGTTCAAGAGTCGGTAGGTGAGGCCGAGTGCTTGCAATACGCCCTCGGCTCGCGCGAGGATGTCGTCGAACGCCGACGAACCCTGCTCGGGGGTGCAGTAGGCGAAGAGTTCGACCTTGTCGAACTCGTGCACGCGAAGCACGCCGCGCGTGTCGCGCCCGGCCGCCCCGGCCTCGCGACGGAAACACGCTGTCTCGGCGCACAACCGGATCGGGAGACTCGCCTCGTCAAGGATCTCCCCCGCGTGCATCGAGGTCAGCGGCACCTCGGCCGTCGGAATCGCCCACAGCCCGTCGCGCTCCATGCCGTACATGTCATCGACTGACTTCGGCAAGTGACCGGTCGACATCATGGTCGCCGTGAGCGCGAACGTCGGCGGGTGGATCTCCTCGTAGTCGCCGGCGTTGCGGTCCAGCGAGAACGCACTCAACGCGCGAATAAGTCGTGACCCCGCGCCTCGAAAGAGAGGGAACATCGAACCGGCAATGCGCGCGCCCGCCTCGAGGTCGAGGATTCCGAGTTCGAGGCCGGCCTCCCAGTGCGGGACCTTTTGGTATTCGGCGTATTCGGGAAACGGCCGACCCTCATCCATTCCGGGCCACCAGCGCCGCACTTCGACGTTGTCGCTCTCGTCGACGCCGTCCGGGACCGCGGGATCAGGAACGTTGGGGATCATCAGGAGTTCTTCGTGCAACTTGGTGCCAACTTGTTCCATGGCCTCGGTCGCCACACGTTCGTCATCACCCAACGCCCGACTCTTCTCAGTCAGTGTGGCGGCCGTCTCGGTGTCCTTGTCGCGGCGGGCTTCACCCACCAAACGCGAGAGAAATTTCACCTCGGCGCGCAGCCTCTCGGCCTCTTGGAGCAGCTCGCGGTGCTCGACGTCCATGGCGATAATGGCGTCCATCGTCGCGGGCGCGACGCCGCGTCGGGCCAGCGCGGCCTTCACGATGTCTGGTTCACGACGGAGTTGGACGAGGTCAATCATGACGCCAATCCTACCGAGCACTCGAAAGCGCCCTCGAAGAACCGTCTAGGTTCGAGGGTCGTGAGCAACGCCGTCGAGGTCAACCAGCTAGGGGTCAGCTTCGGATCGTTGCGAGCCGTCGACGACGTCTCACTTCACGTCGCCTACGGCGAGGTCGTCACGTTGCTCGGGCCCAACGGTGCGGGAAAGACCACCGTCGTCGAAACGCTGCTCGGGTTTCGAGCACCGACGTCCGGCACGGTGCGACTCCACGGCCTCAATCCCGTACGCGACCATCGAGAAGTCGTCGTACGGACCGGCGCCCTGCTGCAACGAGGCGGTGTCTGGTTCCCGATGACGCCGCGCCAGGTGCTCGAACTCACGGCTTCGTACTACGACGCGCCGAGGGGGACCAACGAACTCCTCGAACTCCTGGACCTGGAACGATGCGCACGAACTCCGTGGCGACGCCTCAGTGGTGGAGAACAGCAACGAACGTTGCTGGCGCTCGCGCTGCTCGGTCGACCACGAGTCCTCGTGCTCGATGAACCGACGACCAGCGTCGATCCCGAAGGTCGCCAGGTGATCCGCGACCTCATCGCGTCGGAACGCGATCGTGGCTGTGCGCTCCTCGTCACGACGCACGAGCTGGCCGAAGCCGAACGGACATCCGACCGAGTCGTCATCATGAACCGCGGTCACGTCGTCATTGCCGGAACGCTCGACGAACTTTCGGGTGCGCCGGAGATGATCGTGGAACTTTCCGGTCCGGTTGACGCGACGCAGCTCGCGGCCCGACTCGACTGCGTTGTCACCGCTGACGGCACGAATCAATTTCGATGCGCGACCGCATCGTCACCGGAGCGGATCTCGGTGTTGAACGGCTTTTTGACGAGCGTCGGCGTGACGCTGATCTCGCTTCGCACTCGAGCGTCGCTCGAAGAGCGATACATGGAACTGATCGAACAAGAGCGACGCGAGGTGCGACCATGAGGGCGTGGTGGGCGCAAAGTCGTGCCGAGGTGCGCATGACGCTGCGGCGCGGCGAGACGTTGCTCTTGACCGTCGGAATCCCGGTCCTGCTCCTCGTGTTCTTCTCGTTGACCAAAGTCACGTCGACGCCGACCAAGAGCCGGGTGGATTTCATCGCGCCGGGAATCCTGGCCCTGTGCGTGCTCTCCACCTCGCTCGTCGCGCTCTCGATCGCGACCGGCTTCGAGCGCAGCTACGGCGTGCTGCGGCGTCTCCACGTGACACCGATCGGCACCCGTCGACTCATTGGCGCCAAGATCGCCGGCGTACTCGTGACCGAGGCCCTGCAGGTCATCATCCTCGCCCTCGTCGCACTCACGTTGACGTGGCGCCCCCGCGGTGGCGTCACGGGCGCGCTCGACGTCGTGGCACTGTTGGTACTCGGCTCGGCCGGGTGCGCCGGGATCGGACTGGCCCTCGCCGGACGCCTTCGCGCGGAGGTGAATCTCGCCGCCAGCAACGGGCTCTACCTCGTGTTGTTGTTGCTCTCGGGCATCGTCGTACCGTTGACGTCACTGCCGACATTCATCCGGCGTGTCGCGGTGGCGCTGCCCCCCGGCGCGATGGCCGAAGGACTTCATCGGGTCCTGGGACAGGGTCTCATGCCGACCGGTGCCGACTGGCTCGTCCTAGCGATTTGGGCACTCGTCGCACCGCTCGTCGCGGCGCGGACGTTCCGATTCGACTAGGTCTTTCGAAGCGCCGCAATCCCCTGAACCAAGACATCCTTGGGGATCGCCCCATAGTAAACCTGTTTGAGAATTCCTTTGGCGCTCACGAATACAGTCTCGGGAACATACGCGAATTGGAATATTCCGGTAGTCACGGTTCCATTGGGATCGAATGCGATTGGAAACGTGACGCCGCTCTTCTTGACGAAGGTCTCGGCCGGGCCCCGCGAGTCAAGTGCGTCTACGCCGATGACACGAATCGAACCCTCGTTGTGATCACGCAAGTACTTCGCCACTTTGGGCATCTCGCTCTTGCAGGGCTCACAGTAACTCGCGAAGAAGATCAGTACCGCGGCGTGATGACTCTTCCACGGTGCTTCCACCGTGCCGCTCTTGAGTCCGCTTAGTGAAAACGTCGCGACGGACGTTCCCACGAGTTTGCTGGTCGGCTCATTGCCGTTGGTCACGTGGCCGCCGGTGAAGATTGACACCACGACGACGGCGACGACAGCACTAGCCGTGCCGATGGCGATTGACAGTCTCTTCGTCCGAGACGAACGCCGTTTCGGACTAGTGGTGTCGGACAAGGACGTCTACCGCCATCAAGACGAAGAGTGCCGTCAGGTACGTGATCGAGAAGTGGAAGAGTCGCATCGCTTCGCCGACGTCGGCCCTGTCGGCCAGGGCGTGTCGGTAGAGTCGTGCGGCGTAGAACGTGAAGAGTCCCCCGAGCACCGTGGCCGACAGGGCGTACACGACTCCGAGGTGCGCGGTCGGACCGATCAAGATCGTCAGAGCCCACATCACGACCGAGTAGATGAGGATCTCGAGCGTCGTGTGGCGAAGCGACGTCACGACCGGCATCATCGGCACGTTGGCCGCTTCGTAGTCGTCGCGGTAACGAAGGGCGAGCGCCCAGAAGTGAGGCGGCGTCCAGATGAAAATCACCAGGAACAACAGCACCGGTGTCCACGCCAAAGAGTTCGTGACCGCGGACC
The DNA here is from genome assembly GCA_937881055.1 of uncultured Acidimicrobiaceae bacterium. GTDB lineage: Bacteria > Actinomycetota > Acidimicrobiia > Acidimicrobiales > RAAP-2 > RAAP-2. The sequence continues at coordinate 9,864 of CALGFJ010000185.1, forward strand.
AACCGATCAACACGGGCACCGCACCGGCGGCGCCCCCGATCACGATGTTCTGCTTACTGCGACGTTTCAGCCACATCGTGTAGATGAAGACGTAAAACGCGGTCGCCGACATGGCGAGCCAGGCCGAGAGTTGGTTCACCCACACGGCCAGCACGACGAAGGCGACGATTTCGAGCGCGACGGCGAACAACGTGGCGTCGCGCGCCGACATGACCCCGGTCACCAACGGGCGGCGCTTCGTGCGTTCCATGATCGCGTCGATGTCGCGGTCGATCACCATGTTGAAGGTATTGGCGCCGCCGGCCGCGAGCGTGCCGCCGCAGAGTGTCGCCACCATCAGCCAGAGCCCAGGGATGCCGTTAGCGGCGACCACCATCGTCGGAATCGTCGTGACGAGCAAGAGCTCGATGATCCGCGGCTTGGTGAGCGCGAGGTAGCCCCGTAACACTTCGCCCAATGAATGGCGCGCCGGGGCCGTGATCGTCATGGGGGGATTCTACGGGACACGCAATTACCTAATCTGATGGGGTGACCGCTACCCCTCGCCGCGTCGTCCCGGGCCCATCGTTTCGTTGGTTCGCCCTGGCGTCGTTCATTTCGATGATCGTCATCGTGTTGAGCGGTGCGGCAGTGCGATTGACTGGTTCCGGCCTGGGCTGTCCCGATTGGCCCACGTGCTTCAAGGGCCGAATCACGGGTTCGTGGGGTATTCACCATTTCATCGAATACGGGAACCGCGTCGTGACGGTGCTTCTGCTGTGTGTCGTCATAGCGACGCTCGTGGCGGCGATTTGGCGCGAGGTCCGCCGTCAGGACCTGATAATCCTCTCAGGAATTTTGATCGCCGGCGTCATCGCGGACGCGATTCTCGGCGCATTCGTGGTCTACAGCAAGCTCAATCCGTGGCTCGTCTCGTTGCACATGCTGCTCTCGCTCTCGATGGTCGTCATCAGCGCCGTCCTCTATCACCGTTCCAAGTACGTCTACGGACCGGGGGCGCGCAGTGACGTACGTGATCGTCATTTCCTCTTGATCGCTCGACTCCTTTGGATCCCCTTCACGGTGCTGCTCATTACGGGCACCATGACCACGGGTTCGGGGCCGCACGCCGGAGCGTCCCAGGGACAACTCGTCGCACGACGACTGCCTTTCGCGTTTTCGTCGGCGGCGTGGGTGCACTCTCTCGCCGCCGTGCTGTTCATCGGACTCGTCACCGGCTTGCTCTTCGCCATTTGGTCCAGCGACGCCCCGAGCGCGCTGCGCCTGGGTGTCCGCCGACTCGTGATCATCTCGTTGGTGCAGGCCGCCATCGGCGTGACCCAGTACCTGACGCACGTGCCCCCGGTGCTGGTCGAGTTGCACATTCTGGGCGCGGTATCGCTCACGATCGGCGTCACCCAGTTTCACCTGCGCCAGAGCGCCCACGACCGCGAACCCGGCACTCGGCGACTCGAACAACCCGCCGTTCCCGTCAACGCCGTCAGTTAGACCTTTAGCGGTCCATCGGAACCGGCACGAAGCCACCTACTGCGCGGCGGTGATGCCTCGCAACTGTTCGAGGGATTCGCGGACGAACGAGTTCATTTCACCCGGATCGGGCTCAGAAACCCAACGATCGAACGATATTTTGAAGATTGCGATAGCGACCTCGCCAGTCAGACCGGCCGTCGGATCTTTCACGCCGCGCTCGCGAAGTGCGCCCGCGAGCGCCTCGGCGAGCGTGGCCAATTTGATCAGTTCGCGTTCTTGTAACTCCGTGCTCGCGTCAATGATGTGCTGGCGCTGGACAGAGAACTCTCGGCGCTGACCGAGGAGATCCCCCGCGGCCTCGAGCGCAAGTGTGGCCGCCTCGAGCGGTGTCACCGACGCGGGGGCGCCAATGACGGTCTTGACGAGTAGTTCTTGGAGTGCCTGCGCGCCCCAAAAGAGGACCTCGCGTTTGT
>CALGFJ010000186.1 GCA_937881055.1 uncultured Acidimicrobiaceae bacterium
GACGTGCAACTGCTCTCGCGGGGTCGACTGCTCCTCGGTCTGGGCTCACAAATCAAACCACACATCGAGAAGCGCTACTCCATGCCCTGGTCCCATCCGGCGCCGCGCATGCGCGAGTACATCCTGGCGATGCGCGACATTTGGTCGTGCTGGAATCAGGGAACGGCGCTGAATTTTCGTGGCGAGTTCTACCGACACACCCTGATGTCGCCGTTCTTCAACCCCGGTCCGAATCCGCACGGTGCGCCGAAGGTGTATTTGGCCGCGGTCGGAGAGCTGATGACCGAAGTGGCGGGGGAGGTCGCCGACGGCCTCTTGGTGCATCCCTTCTCGACGGAGCGCTATATCCGCGAGGTGACGCTCCCGGCGCTCGAGCGTGGACTCGCGAAATCCGGTCGCGAGTCGAAGGACTTCCCGATTTCGTTCTCGGGCCTCGTGGCGACCGGTGACACCGACGAACAGTTCGCCGACGCGACGAAGCGAGTTCGGGGCCAGATCGCGTTCTACGGTTCGACGCCCGCCTATCGGGGTGTCCTCGAACTGCACGGATGGGGAGACCTGCAAAGCGAGCTGAACACGCTCTCCAAGACCGGCGAGTGGGAGAAGATGGGTGAACTCATCGACGACGACGTGCTCCACACTTTCAGTGTCGTCGCGGCACCCAACGAAGTCGGCGCCGAGGTTCGACGGCGCCTGAACGACGTCATCAGTCGCTTCAGCATCTACGCGCCCTACGCGCTCGGTGACGACGCCCGTCGGGCCATCGTGAGCGGGTTGCGCGCGTAGGGCATCGCGGTCGTGACGATTCCTCGGTTGGGGAATCCTCAGTTTTCACCTAACGCATAACTAAGGTCGATGCGTGAGCTGGAACGAGGAACCGCGGTCCTGGGAACCGACCCAAGACATCCTCGATTTCCTGGGCTTCGCTGGCGTCGAGACGACGAGAGACCAACTCGCGCGGCTCCATCGCCGACGCCTGATCGGCGAGCCCTTTCACGATCTCAATGGCGGACGCAGTTCCCTTGCTCGATACCCGGCCGGGACAGCGGAGCGGATGCTGCGTATCTCACAGTTGCGAGCGAGCACGAAACAGCTCGATGAGCTGGCGTGGCGACTCTGGTGGGAGGGATTCGACGTCGAACCGGACCTCATTCGCACCTATCTCTTGAAGCGCGCGACGCGATGGGACGAACAACTCCGAGAGATTCGCATGGTCGCCGCCGAGACGACCGAAGTCGAAAAAGGGGAGCGCGACATTCTCGAAGAGGTCTTCTTCGAGCACCTGAAAGTCGGCCCCGCGATGGTGTCGGCGCGCAAGCGTCTCGGTCGGGGTTCGGAGCTCTACGCCGAGTTTACGGCCCTGCTCATTGATTTGATGCACGGTGACCTTTCCTCACTCGACCGCTCCGACGGCGGACTGTTCGATCGCGCCACGCCCGGCGCCGAACTCGAGGCGAAGACCGACGAGTCTCGACGCGCTGGTGAAGTGGCCCTGCTCGCGATGCAAAACAGTATGGACACGCCCTTCATCCAGTTGGTCGCGTCGCTCGACGACAAGGAGATTGCCAACGCCCGACCGGTGGCGCTACGGCTCCTCGGGCTTATTGCCAACGTCGGCAGCATCGTGCAAGAGGTCTTCGGGGGATCGGGTCACGGACGCGACAACGTCGGCAAGAGCCTCATCACCATGGCGGAGAACGCCGAGGAGCAGGTCCTGGCGTTGCTCTTGACGTCGTCATTCCTAAAGGACGACCGCGTCCGCGAGGCCCTGCCCGAGATATCTGCGTCGCCGGCCACGCCCCCGACGATTTCGTTTCTCGATTTCCTGCGTCTGCGCTACCTCGCGATTGAGGTGCCGGGTTTCGTCACGTTGTTGGCGCCGGCGTCGGTGCGCGAGGCCTTTGCGACGCCCGAGGGGGCCGAACGGTGGCACGCGCGCTTCGAGGAGTACTGGATGAGCCACTTCTTCGAATTGGAAGAGGCGATGGCCCTTCGGCCCGATCTCTTCGCCGAAGCGCCTCTCGAACCGGACGAACCGGACGAAGAAGTCAAAATTGAAGTCGAAGCTAAAAAAAAAAATCTAAAATGAGGTTCTGGAACGGTGAATGCAGTCGTGCATTCACTGACTGGCGCGGGCTCCACTACGGGGTCGGCGATGGTGCGTGGCTCGTCGAGGACGCGCGAATCGACTACTCACTTGAGGAATCTCTCTCGGCCTGACGGGCGTCGCCGTCGACCTTACGAGCGGGGCTAGAGCCGACCGAGCTCACCAGTCGTCGTGTGGGCTCGCTGATGACAGGCCTTGCACATGAACTGGCAGTTCGCTAGTTCGTCGTCACCACCGGCGCCGAGCGCCTTCTTGTGGTGGAACTCGTTGGCGGGGAGTCGACAGTGTCCGTAGTGCGGGCACCAACTCGCCGAGCACTCACACGTGCCCCGAGCTCGTTGGCGGGCCAGACGCTGTACTGATTCGGGAAAACTCACGGGCCCCTCCTTCGTGATCCCAATATTCATCGCCCAGTGCAAAACACTGTAGCGGGCGCCTCGAAAACGGGGGTGCTCGTTCTCTCGTGAGTCGAGCGCTAGAAGTCGAAGGACGTTCCCACCATCGACAGGGCTTCATCGAAGGGCACGGCCGGCGAGAAAAGGAATCCTTGACCGAGCGAACAGTGCAGATCGCGCAGACGTTCGAGTTGAGCGCGCGTTTCGATGCCTTCGGCGAGCATCGTCATGCCCAGGTTGTGTCCGAGCGACACGATCGCCTCGAGCAGTCGATCGCTGTGGATGCTTGCCGTGACCGGACGGACGAAGGACTGATCGATCTTGATGATCATCGGGTTCAGCAACGCGAGGTACGAGAGTGAGGAGAATCCGGTGCCGAAGTCATCCAGGGCGACGCCGACGCCGAGGTTGGTCAACTGTTCGATCGTCTTCAGGGTGTCGGCTACCTCCATCAGCGCCACGCCCTCGGTGATCTCGATGATGAGACGATCCGCCGGCAGTGAGCACGCGTCCAACTCACTCCGCACGAGGGCCAGTAGTCCGGGGTCGTGGAACTGACGCGCGGAGAGGTTCACCGAGACGTAGGGCTCGGCGAGCAATTCCTTCGAGCCACCCCATTCGCTCGCCGCCCGGATCGATTCGTGGAGGGCGAAGGCACCGAGGTCCAAGATGAGGTCGCTCTGTTCGGCGAAGGGGATGAAGACGCCCGGCGGGACCCAGCCCCGTTCGGAGTGGTGCCAGCGCATCAGGGCCTCAAATCCGACGACTTCGTTGGTGGAGAGTCGGAGTATTGGCTGATAGTGCATCGCCAATTCATTCGCCGCCACGGCCTGGCGCAGCTCTTGAACCAGTGAGAACCGGTTGACCACGTTGTGGTGCATGCCCGAGACATAGAGAAAGTGACGTCCCTTGCCGAGTCGCTTGGCCTCGTAGAGCGCCACGTCGGCGTCGCGCACCACGTCCGAGACCTCAGCGTCGTGGGCGTCCCACACGACCACGCCGAGACTGGCTCGCTGTTCGAGACTCAGTCCGCCGATCAGAAACGGCTCGTCGAGCGAACGCAGGAAACGTTGCGCGATGAGTTGGGCCTCGTCAGTGCCGCCGACACCTTCGGCGAGATAGAGGAACTCGTCACCGCCGAAGCGACAGAGGGTGTCGGTGTCTCGAGCGACGCCTTCGAGCCGATGCGCGACGGCACTCAGGAGTTGGTCGCCCACGAGGTGACCGTACGTGTCGTTGACGCCCTTGAAGTCATCGAGGTCCAAGAGCAGGAGCGCTCCGTTCCCGCCCTGTCGCAGGATGCGCGAATGAGCCTGAGCGAGCCGATCATCGAGCAGCGCGCGATTCGCCAGTCCGGTCAAGGGGTCGTGGAGGGCCTGATGGGAGAGCTGGGCGGTGAGCATCCGTTCTTCGGTGATGTCACGTTCGGAAATGATGAAGTACAACGTCTTGCCGGTCTTGTCGCGCGCCGGGGACTTTGAGACCTCCACGACGATCATTCGACCGTCCTTGTGCAAATAGCGCTTCACGTAGCGCACCTGACGAATCTCGTCGTGCAAGAACCGTTCGTGTGACGCTTCGGTGATTCCCACGTCGTCGGGGTAGGTGAACGGCTTGGAGTCGAAGCCGATCAACTCGCTTCTGGTGCGACCCATCATCGCGCAGAAGGCGTCATTCGCCGCGATGATGCGATCTTCGAGGTCGGTGAAGACCATGGGGGCCATGTTGTCCTCGAAGGCCAGTCGGAAATGCTGTTCGGCTTCAATGCGAGCCTGCTCGGCGGCGTGCTGGACGCTGTTGTCGCGTATTGAGCCGACGGTCCAGTGGACGCCGTCGAGCGTGAGCGCAGAGAGGGCAAAGTCAACTGATCGCTCGCTCCCGTCCTTGCAGAGCACGGTCAGGTCGCGATCGTTCCAGATGAGTCGCGAAGTGGGATCGAGCGAATATTGGCGCCGCGCCTCACCTTCCATCGACTTCAGTTTCGGAGGAATCAAGATCTGGACGTTCTCTCCTATGAGTTCGTCACGGGTGTAGCCGGTGAGGAACGCCAGCTCGCTGTTCACGTAATGCATGACACCGCGGACATCGATCAGGGCCGTCCCGTCCGGTAGGGCCTCGAGGAGACTCTGCCAGGAGATCGACAGGTCGTCGGGCGTCGTCACGCCAACTCAGCGCTCATCAGTGTTTCGCACTGACGGTTGCACAATCCATTAGTTGAATGATGGCACAGGGGGTCGATTCGACCAGCGTTTCAACGCGTCCACTATGCGACGAACCACCAATTGAGCCGTGACGGCCCACAGAACTTATGAAGGGGTGTCCTCGGGATGTTCTTTCACCCATTCAGCGTCAGGTTCCATCTCCGGATGATCCTTCATCCACTCGGCGTGTTTGGGATTATTGGGATCGAGGAGGTCGTCGGATACGTCGCCCCGGAACTCGTCGTGCGAGATCTCCTCGGTCTTGAATTCCGGCGTGGGGATCGCCACCTTGGGAATCTCGCGAGGGTTGTAGACCTTGTTGCCCAGCGAGTCGGAGTCAGGTGCGTAACTGAATCCCCTCTTCACCGCCTTGCGCCGTGCCAGAAAGAAAATGACGAAGAGAACGACCACGACAATCACCAGAATCACGTACACCATGTGATGAACCTCGTCTCGTCTGTCGTGGAATCCTGAGCTGAACGCCACCGTTCGCTCCACCATGAGCATACCGAGCCAAGGTCGCGCGCAACCTGGGCGCATCCCACGCCACACGGGTCGCCCGCGCAACCATTGTTACTACCATTGAACCACGAGGTGAACGGTGTCCCAACTGCTCTTTGCGGCTTTCAGTAATCGAACCGACGCGATCGCTCTCGCGCGTGAAGCCGGACGTCAATTAGCAGATGACGGCATCACGTCGAGTCTCCACCTGCTTGACGTCGACGCGACGCCCGACGTCGACGCGTCGACGGTCGTGGTGAGTCTCGGGGGCGACGGAACGTTTCTCAAGTCCGCGCGACTCGCGCACGGTCTCGGCGCCCGTGTCCTCGCCGTGAACTTGGGTCGCCTGGGTTTCCTCCTCAACGTGCCGTCGGATGAAGTGGTGGCCGACGCGAAGTCCGCGCTCGCGGGCGATATCGTCGTCGATCGACTGGCCCTGTCAATCTCGGTCTCCGGGAGCAGTGTCGAGGAGTTCGCTCTCAACGAAGTGGTCGTCGAGCGTGCTCACGCCGGTCACATGGTGCGACTGAAGACGTACGTGGACGACGACGAATACCTCACCTACTCCGCCGATGGGGTCATGGTCGCCACCCCGACCGGCAGCACGGGTTACAACTTCTCGGCTGGCGGCCCGGTGGTCGAAGCGACGTTGCCGGTGATGATCTTGACGCCGGTCGCGCCACACTTCACGATCGACCGGTCCATCGTCGTTGCGGACGACAAGGTGATACGCCTGGTCGCCGAGGACAAGCCGGCGGTCATCGTCGCCGACGGTCGCGACATCGGGTCGTTGCGAGCCGGTCAGTTCGTCGAGGTGCGCAAGAGCCCGATGCCGGTGCGGGTCGTCGCCACTCGCAGCTTCGACCTGGCGACACGACTCCACGAAGGTCTTCGAGAGGGACATGCCTAAATCCTCGCTGTTGGAGTTGTACGCCCACGGCCTCGGAGTGATCCAAGATGCTCGCCTGGAGTTCGGACCGGGCTTCAACGTGCTCACCGGCGAGACGGGGGCCGGAAAGACCCTGCTCTTGGGCGCCCTCGACCTCTGCTTGGGTGGCGACGGATCGGTCACGCGCGCAGCGATCGCCACCGACATGCGCGCGGCCGCCGTCTTCGAGATGGGAGGCGACCGCGAGACCGTGCTCACGAGGGAATCGGGTGCATCGGGACGACTCCGCAGCGCTATCGACGGCGCGTCGAGTAGCGCCGAGGCACTTCGCTCGCTCGCCGATGAACTGATTGTCATCCACGGCCAACACGACTCGCTCACCTTGCGAAATCGTGGCGAGGTGCTGCGACTGATTGACGCGCGAGGTCACGTGTCCGTGTCGGACCTCGTGGCGGCTCGTCGCGCACTGCGTGAGGCGCAGGCCGAACGCTCGTCGTTGGGTGGCGACGCCGAAGAACGGCTACGGGAACTGGACTACGTGGCGTTTCAGATCGCCGAACTCGAAGGTGCCGCCATTCGCTCGGCGCACGAACTCGATGAGACGTTGGATGAACTCACACGACTCACCGAGCTGCGTGACGGCCAGGCGGCTCTCGTCGAGGTGCTCGATCAACTCGACGCCGACGGTGACGCCGCCGTGCTCCCGCAGTTCGCGCGGGTGCTCGCTCGACTCCCCAAAGGCGACTCGTACGACGCCGCTCGCGAAACTTTGCGCGCGGCCCTCGAACAGTCGCGCGAGGCGGTGCATGAACTGGCGGCGCTGTCGGACCCGGAGTCCTTCGACGCGTCGGCCCTGAAGGAACTCGAAGACCGCACGACCGTCCTCCAAGCCCTCGCGAGAAAATTTGGCTCACTCGAATCGGCGCTGACGTCTCTGGAAGAGTTGCGCGCTCGTCAGCGGGTGCTCGACAACGCGTCGGCGCGGACCGTCGCGCTTGACGCCGCCATCGTTTCGCTCGACGGGCAAGTGACCGAATTGGCCGGCGTCGCGCGTAGCGAACGCACGGCGGCGGCGAGTGCGTTGAGTAGCGCGGTGGCGGCACAACTGCCCCGCGTCGCCCTCGAACACGCGCGGCTTCGATTCATCGTGGCGGGCGATGACGGCTCCGATGCCCAGATCCTCTTCACGCCCAATCCGGGACAGCCCGAGGGACCGCTGCAGGCCCTGGCGAGCGGGGGAGAGCTCAGTCGGGTGCTCTTGGCACTGTCCCTCGAATCGGCGCACGAGGACATCGTCGCGGTCTTCGACGAAGTCGACGCCGGCGTCAGTGGCCAGGTGGCCCAGCAGATTGGCGAGTGCCTGCGAGAATTGGGTGAACGACAACAGGTCCTGGCTGTGACGCACCTGGCGTCGGTCGCGGCGAAAGCCGATCATCATTTCGTCATCGAGAAGCGGATCGGCAGTGACGACGTCAACACGTCAGTGCGTGCCCTACGCGGCGAGGAGCGCGTCGACGAAATAGCGCGAATGCTCGCCGGTGACGAGATCACGGTTGAATCGAGGGCGCTGGCCCAACAATTGCTCGAAACACAGCGTTAATAGTTCTGTAAAGTCAGATCGCTTCGCTATGCTGGTGTTCCGTGGAAGCGGCGGTTTACGAATGACCAAATTCGTCTTTGTAACTGGTGGTGTGTCAAGTTCTCTTGGCAAGGGGCTCACGGCCTCGTCACTCGGTCGACTCCTGAAATCCCGGGGCCTCAAAGTCACCATGTGCAAGCTGGACCCGTATCTGAACGTCGATCCCGGCACCATGAATCCCGGCGAGCACGGCGAGGTCTTTGTCACCGACGACGGTGGTGAGACCGACTTGGACCTCGGCCACTACGAACGATTCATTGATGAATCGCTCTCCAAGATGTCCAACACGACGACCGGATCGGTCTATTCGAACGTGATCGCCAAGGAACGACGCGGTGACTACTTGGGCAAGACGGTCCAGGTCATTCCCCACATCACCGACGAGATCAAAGAGCGGGTCCGTCGTCTGGGCACCCTCGGTGCCGACGTCGTGATCGTCGAGATCGGTGGCACCGTCGGTGACATCGAGATCGTGCCCTTCATCGAATCGATCCGCCAGTTCCGCCGCGACGCCGGTCGCGACAACGTCTGTTACGTTCACCTGACCCTCGTGCCCTACCTCGCGCCGTCCGGGGAACAGAAGACGAAGCCGACGCAGCACTCCGTGACGGAACTGCGCTCGCGCGGTATCCAACCCGACATCATCGTGTGTCGCAGTGACCAACCGCTCTCCGATGGACTCAAGCGCAAGATCTCGCTGCTCTGTGACGTGCCGATGCAGGCCGTCATTTCAGCCGTGGACGCGCCGAGCATTTACGACATCCCGATCACGATGCACGACGAGGGCCTCGACACGATGGTGTGCAACACCCTCGGCATCGATCTCGAGGCGAATCCCATCGACCTCAGCGCGTGGCGCGACGTCGTGCGCCGAGTCCACAGCACCACCAAGACGCTTCGCATCGGCGTCATCGGAAAGTACGTGACCATGCCCGACGCCTACCTCTCGGTGGGCGAGTCGATCCGTCACGCCGGTTTCGCCGTGGGGGCCAAGACCGCGATCGAGTGGCTCGAGGCCGAGCGCGTGCCGACCGAGATTGATTCCGAGCGGATTCGCCAGCTCGACGGCATCGTCGTTCCGGGTGGATTCGGCGAACGCGGGGTCGAGGGCATGATCGCGGCCGCTCGGATCGCGCGCGAACACGACATTCCCTATTTGGGGCTGTGTCTCGGGATGCAGGTCATGGTGGTTGAATTCGCGCGGCACTGCCTCGGACTCAGCGACGCGCACTCCACGGAGATCTCGATCAGTACGTCGGCGCCGGTCATCGCCCTGATGGCCGAGCAGATGGACGTCACCGACCTCGGTGGGACGATGCGCTTAGGTGCGTGTCCCGCGATGCTCGATGAGGGATCGGTCGTCGCCGAGCTCTACGGAACGACGGTGGTCTCCGAACGCCACCGCCACCGCTACGAGTTCAACTCACGCTATCGAGCCCAGTTCGAAGCCGCCGGCATGCGCTGTTCCGGCACGTCACCCGACGGTCGCCTCGTGGAGTTCACCGAGATCGCCGATCATCCGTTCTACGTCGGCACCCAGGCCCACCCGGAGTTCAAATCGCGACCCGATCGTCCCCATCCGCTCTTCCTCGGCCTCATCAAGGCCGCGGCGGCGCGCGCTGAAGGTCGAGAGCCGCACATCATTGATCCGGAATCGGTCAACGCCACGTTGTGAGCGAGTCGTTCCGAGTCGCGGGAACCACGAAACTACTTCAGTCGCACGTCTTTGGCGTGGAACAGCGAACGGTCGAACACGACGGCACGACGTTCGAACGCGACGTCGTCACGCACCTCGGAGCCGTCGCCATTCTCGCCATCAATGAACGTGACGAAATCGGCATGATCCGTCAATACCGCACGCCGTTCAATCGCTTCAGTTGGGAGGTACCCGCCGGCACGCTCGACGTTCCCGGCGAGGACGCGTTGAGCGCCGCGAAGCGCGAACTCGGTGAAGAACTCGGCTGTGCAGCAACTGAGTGGATCGAATTGGGGGTGTTCATGACGTCGCCCGGATGGTCCAACCAGTTGATGACGATCTTTGAAGCCCGGGGACTCCGTGACGTAGCGCGACAGCCCGCGGGGCCCGAAGAGGTGGGATCGAGTGTGCGATGGTTCTCGCGCGACGATTTGCGAGAGACTCTTCGTCGTGAGCCCGCGATTGACAACACCACCGTTGTCGCGCTCGGACGGGTCTTCGGAACGTTCTTTGACGACCGCTGAGCAGTACCTCGCGGAGTACCTCGAGTGGCTGACCATCGAGAAGGGTCGAAGTCGCGCCACGACCGAGGCCTACCGCCGCGACCTCACGAAACTGCTGGCGTGGATGGAGGTCGCGGAGCGAGGACTCGACGAACTCGCGGAGCGCGACCTCGAGCGATATTGCAATCAGCTGCGGCGCGCCAATCGTGCCGAGACGACCATCGCGCGATCGGTCGCGTCGATCCGCGGTTGGTTCGCCTACCTCGTCGTCGAAGGTCACCTGGCGAGCGATCCCAGCGCGCGTCTTCGCAGCGGTCGACGAGGGCGAACCTTACCCAAACCGCTGGCCGAGGACGAGGTGGCGGCGTTGCTCGATTCGATTCCCAACGCCACGCCGATCGACCGTCGTGATCG